>JAGRLQ010000345.1 GCA_020441735.1 Nitratireductor sp. | reverse complement strand
CTGGAAATAGCGGTCGAAGCCGCTCATCATGACGAGCTGCTTGTACTGCTGCGGTGCCTGGGGCAGTGCGTAGAACTTGCCGTGATGGAGCCGCGAAGGCACCAGAAAGTCGCGCGCGCCTTCCGGGCTCGAAGCCGTCAGGATCGGCGTCGTGAATTCGGTAAAGCCTGCCCCGTTCATCGCCCGGCGCATCTCGGCGATGATCCTCGTGCGCGCCATGATGTTCTTGTGCAGGGTCTCGCGGCGCAGGTCGAGGAAGCGGTATTTGAGCCGCGTGTCTTCGGGATAGTCTGGCTCGCCGAAGACCGGTAGCGGCAGTTCGTCGGCCTTCGACAGCACCTCGATCTCGCGGGCGAAAACCTCGATCTCGCCGGTCGGCAGGTTAGCGTTCACCGTGTCGTCGCTGCGCGCCTTGACCTCGCCATCGATGCGGATGACCCATTCCGAGCGCACGCTTTCGGCCAGGTTGAAGGCCGGCGAATCGGGATCGGCCACCACCTGGGTGACGCCGAAATGGTCGCGCAGGTCGATGAACAGCACACCGCCATGGTCGCGCACGCGGTGCACCCAGCCGGAAAGGCGGATCGTCTGTCCGACATCGGACTTGCGGAGTTCGTCGCAGCGATGGCTGCGGTAGCGGTGAAGCGTCATCAGTCCCGTCTCTTTGGAAAGCTGGTGGCAGGCAGCCGGAGAACATCACCCGGGCCCGTTCACAATTTGCCGGGACAAACACCTTTCGGGGGTGATTTGTCAAGGTTTCGGCGGCGTTTGGCGGCCTGACCGCGAAAAATCCGGTTTACAGGAATTTTGAGAAGGCGTAATGGCGCGAAATCCGAATGGACCTGCCGCCGGCAAGCCCCGATTCGGCATTGGGACAACCGCGTGAATGCGCAACCTAGATCCCTTCGCCATCCGCCCGGCAGTGCCGGAAGATGCCGCAGATCTCAGCACAATCGAAAACCAGATCTTTTCCGGCGACCGTATCTCGCTGCGCTCGTTCCGAAGGCTGCTGGCGCAGACAAGTGCCGTTGTTCTCGTTGCGGCGGTCGGCAACCGGATTGCCGGTTACGCGATGGCGCTCTTTCGCCGCAACAGCAGCATCGCCCGGCTCTATTCCATCGCCGTTGATCCAGGCCATGCCCGACACGGGTTAGGCAAGGCCCTGTTGAAGGCGGCGGAAGATGCCGCGCGCCACCGCAACTGCGTGGTCATGCGGCTTGAGGTGCGCGAGGATAATGCGGCCGCGATCCGGCTCTACGGCGCCAGCGGCTATCTGCCGGCAGGCCGTGTGGCGGACTACTACGAGGACGGCTGCGCGGCCCTTCGCTTCGAAAAGCCTCTCACCACATCAAACAGGGAAGTCCAGTCATGACGAACTGGATCGTGCTTACGGGAAAATCGGCTGAAAGCGCACCGGAGAACACGGTTCCCGCTGCTTCCCAATACCGGATTGCCGGCGTTCGCCAGTATCTTTCGGTACCGCGAGACTATGCCGGCAGGCATCTGAAAATCATCAATCTTGCCGATTCCTATGCCTATCAGTCCCGCGGCTACTACGCATCGCTGCTGGCCGGTGCCCGCGGGCACAAGGTGCTGCCCTCGATCGAGACGATCAACGACCTTTCCGATCCCAAGCTCTATGCAAACGCCATTCCGGAGCTGGAAGACCTGCTCAACCGGCTGATCCGGGGCAGCAAGGAAGCCGAAGCGCTCAATCCCGGCGCCAGCCTGATGGTGTTTTTCGGGCGCACCGGCGAGCCGCGTCTAGACCGGTTTGCCAAACTGCTGTTCGACTGGTTCCGGGCACCGGCGCTGCGTGTCGTTCTGGAAGCAGGCGAATGGTGGCGCATCCGCTCGATCGGCCTGGTCAGTCTGGCAAAGCTGAAACCGGCAGAGCGCGACGGTTTTTTCGACGGCCTTGCCCACTACACCGCGCGGCAGTGGCGTGATGCCAAGCCGCAAATCCATGCGAAATACTCGCTGGCCATCCTGCACGATCCCAACGAGGCACTGCCGCCATCGAAGGTCGTCAGCCTCAAACATTTTGCCCGGATCGCCGCCAGGCTCGGCATGGACGCGGACCCCATCACCCGCAAGGATCTGGCCAAGGTCGCCAACTACGATGCCCTGTTCATCCGCGAGACGACATCGATTGCCAATCACACCTACCGCTTTGCCCGCCGCGNNAGCAGGAAGGCATGCCGGTGATCGATGATCCGGTGTCGATGATCCGCTGCACCAACAAGGTCTATTTGCACGAACTGATGGGACAGGCGGGCATCGCCATGCCGCCCTCCCGCATCCTGTCTTCGGCTACCGATCTTGACGAAGCCGCAGAGGCCATCGGGTTTCCCATTGTCGTGAAAATCCCCGACGGCTCGTTTTCGAGAGGTGTGAAGAAGGCCGACAATCCGACGGAGTTCAAGGCGCTTGCGACCGGCTGGCTGAAGGAAACCGATCTGCTGATCGCGCAGAAATTCATGCCGACGGAATTCGACTGGCGGGTCGGCATTCTCGGTGGCGAGCCGCTGTTTGTCTGCCAATACACCATGGCAAGAAACCACTGGCAGATCGTGCGCCACCGCGACGGTGCGCGGGCGCTTGAGGGCGGGTTCAGGCCTTTCAGGCTGGCAGATGCGCCCGAACGCATGCTCGACATCGCTGCCCGGGCGGCGCAACGGATCGGCGATGGCCTTTACGGCGTCGATATCAAGCAGACGCCGGACGGCTATTATCTCATCGAGATCAACGACAATCCAAATCTCGAGCACGGCGTCGAGGATGCCGGCGAGAAGGACGAGGTCTGGGTAAAGCTCGCGCGCTGGTTCATCGAGCGGATCGAAGCCTGACAAGGCCGTTTCACCTTTAGGTGTAAACGGATAGCTTCAGCAAGCCACTGAATTCATTTACGCATTTCGATTTTTCCGATTCCGTCAAAATCGAAATTGCTCTAGCGAAACGTGGCGTACCTCCTTGCAATCATCGTCATCGCGGCGCAAGACTTGTACGGTTCAATCCGAGTCGCGTCTTCACTCAAGCGATATGCAAGCGATCCGCCCGCTCATTCCCCTTCTCATTGCCGCCGGCATCCTGCTTGCCGGCAACGGCATGCAGGGTACGCTGATCGCGGTTCGCGGCAATCAGGAAGGGTTCTCCACTGCCCTGATCGGTCTCATCGGCGCCGGCTATTTCGCCGGCTTCATGGCCGGGTGTTATGTGGTGCCGTACGTTCTGCAGATGGTCGGCCATGTGCGCGCCTTTGCCGCCATGGCGGCAATTGCGGCTTCGGCCACCCTGGCACTCGTCCTGCTGGTCAATCCGGTTGCCTGGCTGATCCTGCGCTTCATCATCGGGGTCTGCTTTGCCAGCCTGTTTGCGGCTGTCGAAAGCTGGATCAACTCGAAGGTTTCCAATGAAAACCGCGGCCAGGTGCTGTCGATCTACCGGCTGGTCGATCTCGTTTGCGTTGTTTCCAGCCAGTTTCTCATTCCGCTGTTCGACATCGGGGGCTTTGCCGTTTTCGGCGTGATGGTGATCATGATCACCCTGTCGCTGGTGCCGGTGTCGCTGGCCGACCGGTCGCGGCCGCAGGCACCGGGACCGTTCAAATTTGACATGCGGTTTTTGTGGAAACTCTCGCCGCTTGCCTGTGTCGGCTGCATCGCCATCGGCATGACCGGCTCGGCCTTTCGCACCATCGGTCCGGTCTATGCGCAGTCGATCGGTATGTCGGTTGCTTCGGTCGCCACCTTCATGAGCGCCGGGATTTTCGGCGGCATCGTGCTGCAATATCCCCTCGGCTGGCTGTCCGACCGCTATGACCGGCGCATTGCACTGGCAACCGCATCGATGGGTGCGGTCTTCGCCGGCATGTTCATTAACCTGTTTGCCGGAACGAACGAAACGATGAACTTTGCCGGCATCTTCCTGTTTGGCTGCTTTGCCCTGCCGCTCTATTCCCTGTCGGCAGCCCACGCCAATGACTTTGCCAAGGACGGCGAATATGTGCTGATCGCCACCGGCATGATGTTCTTCTGGTCGACCGGGGCGATTACCGGGCCGCTGGTTGCCTCGCTGCTGATGCAGGCCTTCGGCCCCAACGTCCTGTTCGTTTTCACCAGCATCGTCCACATGGCGCTGGTGGTCATGACGTTGTGGCGCATGACGGTGCGGGCCACCGTGCCGCGCGACAGGCGCAGCCGCTTCATCGGCCTGCTGCGCACCTCACCGATGATGATGAAAATCGCCAAGCGGAAGGATTGATTTGGAAGTGTGTCAGGCTGTGTTTCCCTGATCGGGACGCTGCTGCCGTCTATCTGAGGGTCGCTGTGAATATTCAGCTAGACGAGCGAGCCAGATCGGGTGCAGTCTGGTTCCGTGCCGCCGGTTTGACAAATGAGCGGAGGTTGAAGTGACCAATCGACCCAACATTCTCTTCATTCTGGGCGAAAGCCACGCACCTAACCTGTTGGGTGCCACTGGTCATCCGGTAATCCAAACTCCCAACCTCGATCGTTTGTCTGCGGCCGGAACCCTGTTTCGAAATGCGTATTGCGCAAGTCCGCTTTGCGTTCCGGCAAGAGCGGCGATTGCAACGGGCCTGTTCCCGCACGAAAGCGGGTATTGGGACAGCTCGATGGCCTATGACGGCAGCAGTCCCAGTTGGATGCATCGATTGCGTGATGCCGGCTACACCACTGCCGGGATCGGCAAGATGCATTTTCGCTCGGATGATGATGATGTTGGCTTTAACCAGCATACAGAGACAATGCAGATCGCAGACGGCATCGGGGACCTGGTAAGCGCACTGCGTCACGAAGGTACCGAACCCAGCTATCAGGGTTTGTGGGACATTTGGACCTCCCGTTACGGTGCCGGGGATGACAGTCCATACCGGCAGTATGATGAACGAATAGCCGCCGCAGCGGAGAACTGGCTGGCGGATGCGCCAACGGAGTCGCCCTGGTCCCTGTCGGTGCACTTCATTTCAGCCCATGCGCCCTTCGTGACACCAAAAAAATACTTCGACCTGTACAATCCAGCTGACATTCCTCCGCCCGTTCGTTTTGGGCGGGATCACCGCCCAGATCACCCTTCCATTGCGCATCTACGGAAGATCGTGCCGCATGATGCAGATATTCCACTGGAAGAAGTCCAGGCCCTGCGCGCGGCCTATTACGCCGCAGTCAGTTACCTGGACGCCCTGATCGGACGGGTATTGGCAGCGCTGGACGCCAGCCGGCAAGCAGAGAACACCTTGATCATCTACACATCGGATCACGGTTTTTCGCTCGGGGACCATTTCATCTTCGGTCTCTTTCATATGTTTGAAGAGTCGTTGAAAGTGCCCTTTATCCTGGCAGGTCCAAAGATTCCTGCCGGGATGCAAAGTGAGGCAGCAGTTTCCCATGTGGACCTGTACCCAACAGTCCTGGAGGCTGCAGAGGCTGTTATCGAGCCCTCGGAGCAAAAACCGCTTGCCGCAAGTTTATGGCCCTTGCTCGCTGGCGATACTCCGGATCGAGGGCCAGTCTTTGCCGAGTATCACGGCACCGCGACGCAGACCGGCGGCTACGTCTTGCGCGATGGCGCAATGAAGCTGATCCATTTCGTGGACATGCCTCCGCAATTGTTCGACCTTGAGACCGATCCGGAAGAAGGGCGGAACCTCGCTGATGACCCTGAACATGCGGACACTCTGAAGCGGATGATGGATCGCCTGATCGAGCGAGTCGATCCGGTGGCCGTCGACGCGGCTGCCAAGTCCGCACAGAGTTCATTAGTCCAGCAACATGGTGGAAAAGCCGCGGTGATGGAAAAGATGGGCGGGTTTTCATATTCGCCACCGCCTGGCATTCGTTGGCAGGACATGGACGGCAACCGGTCCTGACCCTGGAAGCCGTCATGACAGAGCGGATTACGATCAATACTCCCGTCAGGTTCAACGATCATCTCCCGGATGCCGTGGATGTCACAATCATCGGCGGCGGTGTGATCGGTGTCTTTGCCGCGCTCTATCTGTCGCAGGCAGGGCAGAAAGTATTGCTTTGCGAGAAAGGCCGGATAGCGGGGGAGCAGTCCTCGCGAAACTGGGGATGGATCAGACAACAGGGCCGTGACGCAGCCGAACTTCCGATCATGATGCGCGCCCTGGAGCTTTGGCGCGATGCAGATGCCCGGACCGGAGGCGCCTGTGGCTTTCGGACCGGCGGCACGGTGTTCTTGTCCCGGACTGATACGGCGCAGGAGGATTATGAGAACTGGGTTGCTATTGCAAAAACGCACGGACTTGAGAGCCGGCTACTGACGGCTGGGCAAGTCACGGACATGTTTGGCGGTGCGGCTTCCTGCAACTGGGCGGCAGCGCTGCATACGCCATCCGATGCGCGGGGTGAACCATGGCAAGCCGTTCCTGCCGTGGCAGCGATGGCGCAGTCGCAAGGTGCCTTGCTTCGCGAGGATTGTGCCGTGCGCGGCCTGGATATCGTGGCGGGCCGTATTGCCGGCGTACTAACGGAGCATGGGCGGGTGCGTTGTCCCCAGGTCATCCTGGCTGCAGGTGCCTGGTCTTCAATTTTCGCACGTCGATGTGGCGTTAGAATCCCGCAACTGACCTTGCGGGGAACTGTGCTCCAGACCGCACCGCTTCCCCAAGTCTTCAACGGCGCTGCCTGCGACGAAGAACTGGGGATACGCAGGCGCGAGGATGGCGGGTACACACTGGCATTGACGGACCGGCACAGCTATTTTTTGGGGCCGGACGGATTTCGGCATGCGCGGATGTATCTGCCATTGCTGAGGTCTTCCTGGCGTACGTTGGGTCTGCACCCCTGGCAGCCTGCCGGGTTTCCCGACGGCTGGCGCACTGCGAGATGGTGGGCCGAAGATGAAGAAACACCGTTTGAACGGATGCGGGTTCTGGAACCTGCCCCGAGTTCTTCCCAAATCGCAAAAGCCCGCTCGCGCTTCGCTGCCCGGTTTCAAGGCCTTGGCCTGCCCAATATCCAAAGCGCCTGGGCCGGCATGATTGATGCAATGCCGGACGTGGTTCCAATCGTGGATCGCGTGCCGCAACTCAATGGTCTGATTTTAGCCACGGGCATGAGCGCTCATGGCTTTGGGATAGGACCAGGCTATGGGGAAATCCTGATGAAGATGGCAACGGGCCAGCCAGTCGGCTTTGACATGCGCCGCTTCCGCTTTGGCCGGTTTTCCGATGGCAGCAAACTGGAAATCGGGCCGGAATTGTAGCGCCAGTGGCGTCTCTGCCTAGAACTTCACGCGGAAAACCAGACTTTGGCCCCGCTGCTGATACCACCGGTTTGCAAACTCTCGTGAGATGTGTTCAAATTACGGCGAGCCGGTTTCCCGGCGGCCCGA
>JAGRLQ010000344.1 GCA_020441735.1 Nitratireductor sp. | reverse complement strand
TCGTCGAGGGGGATTCAGCCGGCGGCTCCGCCAAGCAGGCACGCAACCGCGTCAATCAGGCTATCCTGCCCTTGAGGGGCAAGATCCTCAACGTGGCATCGGCAGGCCGCGACAAGCTGGCCGCCAATCAACAGATTTCCGATCTTATCCAGGCGCTTGGCTGCGGCACGCGATCGAAATACCGCGAGGACGACCTGCGCTACGACCGCGTCATCATCATGACCGATGCCGATGTGGATGGCGCTCACATCGCCTCCCTGCTGATCACCTTCTTCTATCAGGAAATGCCGGAGATCATCCGGGGCGGGCATCTCTACATGGCGGTTCCGCCGCTGTTCAAGCTTTCACAGGGTGGCAAAACCGCCTATGCGCGCGACGAACTGCACCGCCAGGAACTGCTGGAAACGGTGTTTACCGGTCGCGGCAAGGTGGAAATCACCCGCTTCAAGGGCCTGGGCGAAATGATGCCGCAGCAGCTGAAGGAAACCACCATGAACCCGGCAAAGCGCACGCTGCTGCGCATTGTGGTGGATGAAAGCCCGGAAGCGGCAACCAGCAAGACGGTCGACCAGCTGATGGGCAACAAGCCGGAAGCTCGTTTCAAGTTCATCCAGGAGAACGCCGAGTTTGCGGCGGAAGAGCTGTTGGACGTTTAAGAAATCGTCAGGGCTTCGGAAGGACGAAGTCGGACCAGGGTTCGATAATCTGGGAAGATTTGTATTCGCCCCCAGCACTGTAGGAGATGGCGTCTTTTCTGAAGATCATACCATCATCCTGACTGACCCAGAATTTGCTCCAGATTTTGCCGCCTTGCAGCATGGACGATATATAACTGCCTTCCACGGTATCATATTCGGTGCCGTCCAAAGCTTCCGTACCGCATGTGATCCCAGTTGCTGCCGCCATATCCTGATGCATCGCGGCCTTGCGATCGGCGTTGGATTTTTCCTTGTCCCAACTGTTCATATGCGACCAGGACTTGCCCTTGTCGTTCGACATGTACATGTCATTGCCGATGAACAGCGACCAAGGCATGTCGGCAGGGTCGATCATCTCTGACATGCCATCACCATTCGCATCGCTATAATGGTAGTTTTTCGTCACCTTGCCATCCGGCCCCTCCTGCGTAATGGTGATGCGTACCGGCGCACCTTCACCATTTCCATCAATCTCCAGACGAGCGAATTTTTCCTCGCAGCTTTCGGCAGCGGCAGGCTGCAGGCAGGCAGCAAAAATCAGAATGGATGCGGCAACGGTTTTCTTCACGGTATATTCCTCACACTGTTTGCCCCTCATCTTCCTTTAAAACGGAATTTGCCTGCCGTCGCAATGCGTCAACTCTGCGCTGGCCTGCATCTAACGCAGGGCTGCGCCGCAGACGCGCCGGTTGACTTGGATAGCGCAAAGCCCTATGTGCAGCACAAACAGGGTGGATAACGCGTCATGTCAATCCGGACACGGATGCGCCACGGGTTCGCAAGACAATGAAATTGCGACATGCGGGCAAAACGAGCCCGGCCGGTACCGCCCTCCTCCTGTAAACAACAGAAACACCCGCACATGACATTTGACGCGCTCGGATTGAGCAAAAAAGTCCTCAAGGCTGTTGAAGCATCCGGTTACACCACCCCCACCCCCATTCAGGAACAGGCCATACCGCACGTGCTGGAGCACCGCGACGTGCTGGGCATTGCGCAGACCGGCACTGGCAAGACGGCAGGCTTCGTGCTGCCGATGCTGTCGCTGCTGGAAAAGGGCCGCGCCAGGGCGCGCATGCCGCGCACGCTCATTCTCGAGCCGACGCGCGAACTCGCTGCGCAGGTGCATGAGAACTTCATCAAATACGGCCAGAACCACAAGCTCTCGGTGGCGCTGCTGATCGGCGGCGTCTCCTTTGACGAGCAGAACAAGATTCTCGACCGCGGCGCCGATGTGCTGA
>JAGRLQ010000343.1:7798-12765 GCA_020441735.1 Nitratireductor sp. | reverse complement strand
ACCACTTCATTGGGGGAGGATCACCCAAGAAACGCTCAGCCGGTTCTCATCGCACATTCGAGCCTGACCACCCGGCATCCGTTTCTGAAGCTGGTCAGAGCGTTGCAAGCAGCCGGGTGCCGTCCGTTCACCATTGATCGTCCCGGCTTCGGTCTGACTGACGACCTCGAAGAACTGCCCGACCGGTTTGCGACGGGCGTCACCGACGTGGTGACGGTTTGCGATGCCCTCGATTTCGAGAAGATACATGTTTTTTCGCGCGGAGGGGCATTTCATGTGCTGGCTTTGGCGCGGTATGCCCCGGAACGGATAGGCCGCGTGGTTGTCATCAATCCGGACCTGCTGCAGCATGATTGCTCAAATCGCAAAGGCTATCTGGGCGTCGTGCGTCACGTGTTCGATCGTTATCCCGACAGCATCGAGAGGGTCGTAAAGTGGATATCCTCACAACTTTCCCGCAAGCGCATGGAAACAGTGATCAGGGCCGGCATTGGCGATGCACCGGCAGATCTCGAGAGTTTTTCGGATGCGCAGAATTTCGAAGACTATATTCGCTCAATCACGGCTTTCTGGACAGGCCGGCTGAGCGGGTTCATTCGGGAACAGCGGGGTTACGTTCTGCAAACCCAGGTCGAGGGTCTTGAAGACGCCCGCAACTGGACGGTGTTGCTGGGCGGCAGCGATCCGATCCATGATGTTGATGAGATAAAGTCCTTCTGGAAGAAGAAGCTTCCAGGCGCACGCATGCAAACACTGCCTGATGCCGGACGCTTCATTTCACTGAGCCACACCAAAGAAGTTGTATCCTCGTTGTAATAATCAGGCCTACACGGCCCTGTCAGACCCTGGGCTGCCGACCCCTGGAACGCAACTCATCCACCCATCAACGTTCCGACCCGAGTGCCTCGATCTGAAGTTCAAAGCTATGGGCAATGTGATCAACAATCGCTTCCATGGCGATGGTTGGGTCGCCGCTCTCGATTGCGTCGACCAGCCGCAAATGATCGCCCAGTGATTTGGCAAGATCAACATTGGCGATGGCTGCGAACAGATTGTAGGAGACGCCGCGGTTCCAGATGTTGTCGAACATGTCCAGCAGATAGCGGTTGCCGGAAAGCTCGACAAACTTTCGGTGGATGTTGCGATTGGCGTTGAAATAAGCCTCGACGGACGGCGAGGCGATGTTCTCCTCGCGCTCAACGGTTTCGCGCAGGATCTTGATCGTTGCGGGGTCATTGTGCGCTGCGATGATCCGCGCCGACTGTCCCTCGATCGCTGCGCGTATTGCGCGTTGGGGGAAGCTTTATGTGCGGCATCGCAGGAAGAATACTCACGTCCCCCGGAAAGGTGGGCAATGATCTCGTCGAATTGATGGATGCTCAGGAGCATCGCGGCGCCGACAGCACCGGCTTTGCCGTCTACGGCCCGCCGCGCTATCTCGAGGGCTATGAGAAGCTGGGCACCTCGCTTGGTGACTGTCACCACTGCCATACGGGCATGTGTCCGGTCGGCATTGCCACCCAGGATCCGGAGCTTGAAAAGCGCATGGATCCCCATGCCGGCGCGGAACGCGTGGCGCGCTACTTGACGGCGATGACGATGGAGATTACGGCGCTTGCAAAGGCGTGCGGAAAGTCTTCGGTGCACAATCTTGAGGTCGAAGATCTCCGCGCCATGTCTTTCGAGGCATCCGCCTTTACCGGTGTGATGATGGCAGGAATCGACAGGCCCTTTGAGTGGTAAGCATAGCAATTCTCGACTTGACCGGGCACAGCCCGGAAATGGAAGGAATGGCGACGGCAGGCGAGGTGATTGAAACCTGGCTTGCGCGCGCGCTTCCTTCTGACGGTTTGACGGTCATTCCGGTTGCCGAAGGCGCGGCCCTGCCAGAGATCGCCATGTTCGACAGCTATCTGATCAGCGGGTCGGAGAAGGGGGTCTATGACGATGCACCCTGGATGAAGCCGGCGCGCGATTTCCTGCTTTCGGCGAGGGAGGCGGGAAAGCCGCTTTTCGGTATCTGCTTTGGTCATCAGTTGATGGCAGACACGTTCGGCGGCAAGGCCGAGCTTTCCGGTGCCGGCGAGCGAGTTGGCATCGAGCGCTTTTCCTTCAACGGCGATGAATTTGCCGCCCACGTCTGGCACCGCGACCAGGTGACGGAACTGCCGCCCGGCGCACGTGTTGCCGGCAACGCCGACTACTGCCCCTTTGGCATTCTCGAATACGACTTCGGTGCTGCCTCGATCCAGTTTCATCCCGAGATCGACTTTGCCTATTTCGACGAAGCGGTATTGCGCCTTTCCGGTAATCATTTCACCGAGCCGCGGGCGTCGGAAATCCGTGCCTCGATTGCATCGGGCAGCGTGGCGCCAGACCTTTTCGCCGAGCAGGCTGCACGCGTGCTCACGGGTGGGCGACTGAGCCCTTGAAGCAGAGATTGCCCGAACCTGTATTTTCTTGCATGTTCAATTGCTTAGCGCCGTTTGATTTGATCTGAATCAGGGAATTTTCTGCTGCCTTCGTGTCTTCTTCCTTTCACGATTGGAAGGAGGAATCCCATGAAAACCATTGTTGAGAAATTTCGGTCCTGGAAGGATCAGGAACGTGACGTATCGTTCTTTGACGGGCAGGGTAATCAGGCTGATCTCGCGATTTCCCGCGAGGACGGGATGCGGTTGGTGCAGAGCCGAAAGGATGTCCGTGCGCGCCTGACCGAGATGGCTTCGCGCTTCGGGCTTTCAACCGCCGACATCGATGCTGACCGCCAGACAGCGCTGGATGTGGCGATTGCCTGCGGCGAATGCCGCAGCGAAAAAACCTGCCGGCATTATCTCGCCGGGGACAGCGATGCAGACCCGCGCGAGTTCTGCCCGAACGCAGCGACCTATGAGGGTTTGCGGAGCTAGGTCATTGCGCGTTTCGAAGAAGCCGCGACAATGATTTAATTCGTTGATTGTGTTCATGCATTCAGGTTTTCCCGATTCCGTCAAAACCTGAATTTCCCTAGCGGCCCGACGGGCTCTCGCTGAGAGAAAGCTTTCTGCGCCCGGCGATCTTGAAGCGATCGGCGGTCGCATAGTCGCGCATCCCGACACCGGCCACGAAATCCCCGAACACCGGGCCGTGCTTGAACAGGTGACCACCGCAGCCTTCACCCCTGATCCCTCGACCGAAGGCAGACCGAACGAACCCTCGCCATGGTCGATCCAGCACGGCATGGTTTCCTGGTCGAGTTCCGTACTGCCGTCGGGTGTCGAGGTGTAGAGCACGTTGACCCCAACGACGACGGAAATCGGCTTGACGGTGCGCGGAAACAGATCGCCCATCCATGCGCCTGCTGCCATGACAATGAGGTCGGCCTCCAGCGGCTTGCCGTCGAGCAACGGACTTTCGCACTCGCCAAAGCCTATTTCGGCCACTAGCCAATTTTGGCCGGTTACTTTCGTCTCTTTAGGTTTTTTTTCACAACAATCCTGCGCTCAAGTTCATCGGTGGCGATGGCTGTTTTCTCCTTGAGAGCCTGAACGGCAAAAAGCGTCGTGTAGCGTTCGACAAACGGATCGGTATCGAACAGCCGTTCGCAAACCTCGCGGTATTCCTCGAGGCTGGTAAAGTTGCCGCTGACGATGGCATCGACGTCGCCCGTTGTCCCGTATGCCATGTTGATGGACGGCTCCTGTGCGATCCGTTCGATAAACGCCATGAAGTCGTGGCGGCCCTGATCCTTTGTGACGACGGTGATGAATGCCTTGACCCCGCGCTCCAGCATCTTCGGGTCGGTCAGGTAAACGCAGCGGGTAAGGTAGCCTGCCTGTTTCAACCGGTGCACCCGGCGCAGGCAGGTGGACGGGGTGGAGTTGGTGATTTCGGCAAGTTGTGCCTGTGTCAGGGAGCCGTCCGCCTGCAGGGCGGAGAGGATACGAATATCCAGCTTGTCCAAAGGATGCATGATTTCACCACAAGATGGAGTATTTCTCCAAAATGGGGCAGATTTTGCCCGCTTTCGTCAAGTGAAATCCGCTAGTCTGGAAGCTCGATAAAGCGTCGGAAGACATTCTCGGCATTCTGGATATGCAGGAGTGGACCATGATATCCGCCAACCACCAACCGCTTCCTTGCTCCGATCCTCTGGTGGGGCTTGATCGTTACCGGGATGTTGAAACCATGGTGCGCCGGATGCAGCCGGCCACGCCGGTTTATTGCCTGCATCCCGACGCGTTGAAACGCGCGGCACAGAGATTCCTACAGGGCTTTCCCGGCAAGACGCTGTATGCGGTGAAGGCCAATCCTCACCCGGCGATCGTGCGAACGCTTTATGATGCGGGTATACGGCACTTCGATACCGCATCGCTGGAAGAAATGGATCTGGTGACGCAGCTCTGCCCGGATGCCACCTGTTATTTCATGGCGGTGGCCCGTTTGCGCGGGGCTGCCCGCACGGCCTTCGAGAAGTATGGCGTTCGCCATTTCGTGGCCGACCATATCAGCGAAGTGGAGCGTCTTCTCGAATTCGCCGACCACCAGACCACTATCCATATTCGCATGAAGGCCTTCGATCCCTCATCGGTCTATGAACTGTCGTCCAAATTCGGAGCGGACGAAGAAGAGCTTCCGGGCCTGTTGCGCCGCGTTGCGGATGCAGGGTGCAAGGTGGGGCTGGCATTCAATGTCGGCTCGCTCGTCACCAATCCCAGGGCCTATGGCACGGCAATCGGCGCGGCTGCTCGGGTCATCAAGGCAGCGGGTGTTGAGATCACATCGCTTGATATGGGTGGCGGGTTTCCGATCGCCTACCCCGGCCTTGAGACAGGGCAGCTGGATGATTTTTTTGCAACCATTCGCGAGACCTTTGCCGGGACGGGTTTGCCGTCAAACTTCGAATTGTTGTGCGAGCCGGGCCGCGCCTTGTCTGCCGAGGGCCAATCGCTTGTAACCCAGGTTATCCTGATCAAGGACGATCTCGT
>JAGRLQ010000343.1:0-7753 GCA_020441735.1 Nitratireductor sp. | reverse complement strand
CATGTGAAGTTTCCCGCGCGGGTAATCAGCGAAGCGGATACGCCCAGCGACCGCATGAAGCCATGGCGGATATCGGGTCCGACCTGCGATACGCTCGACATTTTTTCCGATCCGATCGAGCTGCCGGACAATCTGCGGGAGGGTGACTGGGTCGTGTTCTCTTTGGCCGGAGCCTATACCAATGCCATGGCGACGCGGTTCAACGGGCTCTATGCCGACACCTGGGTAAGAATAGAGAGTGATGACTGAGAAAGAAGAAACACGCGCTGTTCGTGAAAAGGACAGGCACTTCGTTCATCCGTGGGAGGATGTCACAGCAATAGGCGCCGAAAGTCGAACCGTCCTGACAAGAGGCGAGGGCATCTACGTCATCGACAGCGATGGCAATCGTGTGATCGACGGCCCGGGAGGCATGTGGTGCGTCAATGTTGGCCACGGACGGGAGGAGATCGTCGAGGCTGTTGCCGCACAGATGCGCGAGCTGAGCTATTTCTCGCCCTGGGCAGTGACGGCCCCGCCAGCGGCAATCCTGGCCGAACGGCTTGCCGCCCATGCCCCAGGCGATCTCAACAACGTCTTCTTTACGACTGGCGGATCGACGGCGGTGGATTCTGCGCTGCGCTTTGCATTCTTCTACAATAACTGCCTGGGCCGGCCGGAGAAAAAGCACATTATCTCGCGTGTCGGCGCTTACCATGGCAGCACACATCTTGCTGCCTCCTGCTCGGGCAAGATGCTCGAAAAGGAAAACATGGACATGGCAGCAGAGCCCGTGCACCTGCTGCCAAATCCGAACCCGGCCTTGCGTCCCGCAGGCCAGTCGCTTGAGGCCTTCTGTGCTGAAAAAATCACGGATCTGGAAAACAAGATCATCGAGCTTGGAAGCGACAAGGTGGCAGCCTTTATTGCCGAGCCCATTCTTGCCTCCGGTGGCGTCATTGTCCCGCCCGACGGATATTATGAAAAATGCTTCGAGGTTTGCCGAAAGCATGATGTGCTGTTCATTGCCGATGAGGTCGTGACTGCGTTCGGTCGTCTCGGACACATGTTTGCATCAAAGGATGTCTTCGGCGTCGAGCCCGACATGCTGACCACGGCCAAGGGGCTGACCTCGGGCTATGTGCCCATGGGTGCTCTGTTCATATCGGACAGGCTGATTGCCGATATCAAGGCGGCAGGAAACTCGCCCAAGCCGTTCTTCTCCGGTTTCACCTATTCCGGCCATCCTGTCGCCGCGGCGGCGGCGCTGGCGAACCTGGACATTCTGGAAGGTGGCCTGCTTGATCATGTCCGTAAAATTAACCCGTATTTCGAGGCGTCGCTGCGCACGTTGGCCGATGTTCCGGTCGTCAGCGATATCCGGGTCAAGGGCATGATGGCGGGCGTCGAGTGCTGCCTTGATCCGGCCCATCCCGACGAAGCCCGCGACACTGCTTTTTCATTCGAAGTAGACCAGATTTGCCAGGATAACGGGCTTCTGCTTCGCCCGGTCTATGCAACCTCGGTGATGTCACCGCCTCTGACGATTTCCAGGCCGCAGATCGACGATCTCGTGGGGATCCTGCGCATGGGGCTGGAGCAGGCCACCGCGCAGATATGACGCCATCGCAACTTCCGCAGGAAAGAGAACATGCCCAAAGTTGAAAGCCATCTGGTCGGACAGGTCTTTCCTGCAGCAGAGCCCGGCGAGGATCCGGTTCTCTACGGTTCGGTCGATATCTCGCCCAAAGGCGCATTTGAGGCACGCAGTCTGCAGACCTTTACCGTCACCTACACGGTCGGGCGGTTCGGACTGGATGACACCGGCGCGATCAAGCTGGCATTTCGCCACTCCAATGACTGGGGGATGCTGCAGTTTACTGATCCTGCAGCGGTAAACTACGTTACCGCGACGGCGTCCAACGGTACCCCGCTTTCCCTGTCCTATACCTCGCTCGATCAACGTCCCTGGTATCGATCGATCACGGTTCTTGTTACGGGCGGTTGCCTGAGCGAGGGAGATACCATTACCATCACGCTGGGCGACCGGTCGGGTGGCTCGCCCGGGGTCAAGGTGCAGACGTTCTGCGAAAGCGGACTGGAATTCAAACTCCTGGCCGATGTCTGTGCCACCGGACAGTTCATTCCGATTCCCGACAGCCCGTCTATCGAGGTGGTGCCGGGTCCGGTTGCGCGCTGGAAAGCGATCCTGCCAACGCTGCGCCGCCCGGGCGAGGCATTCCGGCTGGGGATCAAGGCGGAGGACCTTTGGGGCAACCCAACCGATCAGGCCGAGGGCATGCTGACGCTCACCGCCAACATGAACGTGACGGGATTGCCGGAAACCGTGCATCTTTCGAAGGGAAGCAGGGCGGTGGTTCTGGAAGGTCTTTCAGTGGCCGAAGAAGGCACACTGCGTATCACGGTCGCTGACGAGAGTGGCACACGGATTGCGGAAACACCACCGCTCATTGTTCGGGATTGTCCCCGTGGTGGTTACTGGGCCGATATGCACGGACAATCCGGCGAGACGGTCGGGATCAACACCGCGCGTGAATATTTCAGCTTTGCCCGGGACCTGGCCTTCCTCGATGCTACCGGACATCAGGCCAACGATTTCCAGATCAACAATGCCTTCTGGCAATTGATCAACGACCTTGCTGCCGAATACAACGAGGATCATCGCTTCGTTACCTTCCCGGGCTACGAGTGGTCCGGCAATACTGCTGTTGGCGGAGACCGCAATGTCTATTTCCGCAATGAGGGACGGCAGATTCGGCGCTCTTCCCATGCGCTGCTTCCCGACCGGTCCGATCTGGATACCGACGCGAATACCGCAGCCCGGCTTTTTGAAGACCTGCAGGATGAAGACTGCGTCATCTATGCTCATGTTGGCGGGCGATATGCCGATATTGCCATGGCGCACGATCCCCGGCTTGAAACCGCAATGGAGATTCACTCGGCATGGGGCACCTTCGAATGGCTGCTCACAGACGGTTTTCCTCTGGGGCATCGCGCAGGCGTCGTGTGCAACTCCGATGGCCACAAGGGGCGGCCCGGCGCAAGCTATCCGGGCGCTGCGACCTATGGGGCGTATGGCGGGCTGACCTGCTTCCTCGCCGAAGAACTGACACGTGACGGGCTGTTCGAATGTCTGAGACGCCGGCATCACTATGGCACCACGGGCAACCGTCTGCATCTGGATGTGCAGGCGAGTTTTTCCGGCGGCGCACAGCTTTATGAGCGTGACCCGCGCTATTTCGATGTCGCGGCAAAGCCGGTTGACCAGGTGATGATGGGCGATATCGCCAGCACTGGCGACGAGGCAGTTGAGTTGTCAATCGAGTGCGTCAGCGCCACGCCCATCGAGCGCATCGACATTCTGAACGGTTCCGATGTCATCGATACGCTCTACGGTTATGCTCCCGAAGACCTCGGCAACCGTGTCCGCGTTGTCTGGCAGGGGGCGGAATATCGTGGGCGGGGCCGCCAAACCCTTTGGAAGGGGCACGCCACCTTCAGCGGCAACCGCATCCTGCGAATGGAAAAGGTCAATGCCTGGAACCATGAGCGCCCCGTCGAGCAGGCATCGGACCATCAGGTTACCTGGGATACGCTGACCACAGGCAATTTCGGTGGCTTCGATGCGTGGCTGGAGGGCAGCCTAACCGGCACTCTGGATATCGAAACCGGCCACGTCTGCGGCCAGGTCGAAGTCCCCGCTCTCGGCATGGAGGATGTGGTGTTCAATGCCGGAGGTCTGGAACGTGCCATCCGGGTATTCCGCCTGCCGGAAACAAACACCTGCCGCGACTTCAAGTGCAGCGTCAAAATTTCGCTGAAGCCCAGAGGCGACAATCCGATCTGGGTGCGCGTTACCACCGAAGACGGCTTCAATGCCTGGTCCAGCCCGATCTTCCTGTACCGGGAGGAATGAGCACCCCTGCCGCAGCCTTTGCGCACTGTACCGGTCAGTTGAATGCGAGTTGCATTCTGGCTTTTCCGCTGGTCAATCCATGCACCTTGCTCGCGATCGAGTCTGCGTCGATACCGTGGTGCCGGTAGAGATCCCTGATTGTACCGGTCTGTCCGAAATGCTCCACGCCAAGGGGGATTGTCCGGTGGCCTGCAACCGCGCCCAGCCAGGAAAGCGTGGCCGGGTGCCCATCGATGACCGATACGATCCGGCAGTGTCCCGGCAGGCCATCCATCAGCCGTTCAACATGCGCCTGGGCATTGGCATTTCCACGCGACCGCGCACGCTGTGCAGCGGTCCAGCCGGCATTCAGCCGGTCGGCCGAGGTCACTGCAAGTACCCCGATATCCCTGCGGTCCTCACTCAGCATACCGGCTGCCCGGATCGCTTCGGGCGCAACGGCGCCCTGATAGGCGATGACCACTTCGCAATTCGGCCCCGGTTTGCGTAACCAATAGGCGCCGTCGATGGTCCCCTGCCGGAAGGCGTCATCAGCACGCCGGCCGGGCTGTTCGATCGGGTTGGTGGTGAGACGCAGATAAACTGAGCCGCCTGTTTCATCCCGCAGCCATGTGCGTTCGTCAGGATCGCCCTCGCCATCGCGCTGCAGATAATCGAACGCCCACTCCATGATGATGGCCAACTCGTCTGCAAAGGCCGGTTCGAAGGCAGCCAATCCGTCCTGACTCATGCCGATGAGTGGCGTGCCCACCGATTGGTGCGCGCCGCCCTCCGGTGCCAGCGTCACGCCGGACGGCGTGCCGGCAAGAATGAATCGGGCATCCTGGTAGCAGGCGTAGTTCAGCGCATCGAGCCCACGCGCCACAAAGGGATCGTAGACTGTTCCGATGGGGATGATCCGTTTTCCGAACAGGCTGTGCGACAGCCCCGCCGCACCTAAAAGCAGCATCAGGTTCATCTCGGCGATTCCGAGTTCGATGTGCTGGCCGGCAGGGGCAAACTCCCATTTTGCCGTCGAGGGGATACGGTGTTCGATGAAGGCATCGGTCTGCGGGACCCGGGCGAAAAGCTTGCGCCGGTTAACCCAGGGACCGAGGCTGGTTGTACCGGTTACATCGGGCGATGTGGTGAGAATCCGGTCAGCAAGGGGGCCGTCACCCTTGGCGAGTTCGTCGAGAATCTTGCCGAATGCAGTCTGGGTCGATATTTCGCGGTCGATGTCGAGATTTACGCCGGGAACCGCAATCCGGTCGTCCCGGTAGCGGCGCGGTCCTGTTGAGAAGAAAGGCACAGTTGAAAGAAAGCCGCGAAGGTCTTCGACGTTCTCAACACTGCCCAGAGGCTCCCATTCCTCTCCTTCAGCCACGCCCATATGCTTCTGCCATTCGGCAAATTGCGCCTTGTTCATCAAGCCGCCATGATTGTCCTTGTGCCCGGCGATTGGCGTGCCCCAGCCCTTGATCGTATAGGCAAGGAAGCAGGTCGGCCGGTCATGATCGATGGCGGCGAAGGTCTCGGCCATGGTCTGGACGCAGTTGCCGCCAAGGTTTTCCATCAGTTCGGACAGTTCCGCATCGCTGCGCCGCTCAAGAAGCGCCGTCATCTCTCCCTGGTCGCCCAGGTCCTCCATCAGCCGTTTTCGCCAGACGGTGCCCCCCATGAAGGTCAGTGCGGAGTATTCCTGATTGGAGCAGGCATCGATCCATTCGCGCAGCTTGCTGCCGCCTGGTTCGTCGAATGCGGCCCGCTGCAGGGCGCCATGTTTTATCCGCACCACGTCCCAGCCGAAGGTTTCGAATATCTTTTCGATCCGCTCGAAAAGGCCTTCGCGCACGATCCCGTCAAGCGATTGGCGGTTATAGTCGATAACCCACCAGCAGTTGCGCAGGTCGTTTTTCCAGCCTTCCTGCAGGGTTTCGTAGATGTTGCCTTCGTCCAGTTCGGCATCGCCGACCAGTGCGATCATGCGGCCCTGGGAAACATCTGCTCCCCAGGGCTTGGCCTGGATGTAGTCCTGCACCAGCGAGGCGAACGAGGTGATAGCCGCGCCAAGGCCTACCGAGCCGGTCGAAAAGTCGACGTCATCAATGTCCTTGGTCCGGCTGGGATAGGACTGCACGCCACCGAAGCCACGGAAGTTCTCCATCTTTTCGCGGGTCTGGTTGCCCATCAGGTACTGGATGGCGTGGAAAACCGGACTGGCATGAGGCTTGACGGCTACCCGGTCTTCCGGACGGAGCGCAGAGAAATAGAGCGCCGTCATGATCGACACCATCGAAGCGGAGCTCGCCTGGTGGCCGCCGGTTTTGATGCCGTCGGTCTTGGGCCGAATGTGATTGGCGTGGTGAACCATCCAGTGGGACAGCCACAAAAGGCGTTGCTCGATGGTTTTCAGGTGCTTCAGTTCGGCAATCATGGTGATGTCCTCACTCGGCGGCGTGCTGCACGGGGTGCGGCAGCGATTGCTCCAGATCGGCAAGAATGTCGGAAACATCTTCCAGCCCAACCGAAAGACGGATCAGCCCGTCGCTGATTCCGTGTTCGGCGCGCTCCTGAGCCGTATAGGTGGAATGCGTCATCGAGGCAGGGTGCTGGATGAGGCTTTCGGCATCTCCCAGGGAGACGGCGCGGCCAATCAGTTGAAGACGATTCATCATGTCCTTGCCGGCCTGCATGCCGCCCTTCAGTTCAAATGCGATCATTGCGCCGGGCTTGGTCATCTGGCGAAGCGCAAGGTTGTGCTGGGGGAAGCTCTCAAGACCCGGGAAATAGACCGTCCCGATTTCAGGGTGCGCCTCCAGCCAATCTGCAACAATGGTTGCCGACGTGCAGTGACGTTCCATTCTCAGTGCCAGCGTTTTCAGACCTCGAAGGATCAGCATGGCATTGAAAGGCGCCATGATCGCGCCGGTCATGTCCTTCATGCCGACCATTCGGATTTCGTCGATCTGCTGCTGCCGGCCAACAACCAGCCCGGCAACCAGGTCGCCATGACCGCCAAGGTATTTGGTGGCCGAATGCAGGACGATGTCGGCGCCCAGTTCGACCGGGCGGGTCAGATAAGGCGTGGCGTAGGTATTGTCGACCAGCACCTGCGCGCCTGCTTCATGCGCGATGGCAGCCACCGCACGGATATCCACCAGACGCATGTTCGGATTGGCGGGTGTCTCGAAATACACCACGCGGGTCTTGCTGCTGATCGCGCCGCGCAGGTTTTCGGCATCGGTCATGTCCACATGAGTGATGGTTACCCCCCATTTGGCCAGCCCGTGCCGCATGAAGGCAAAGGTGCAACCGTACAAGGTTTTATCCACAATCACTTCGTCACCGGGGCTGAGCAAGGTCCACAAGGTTGCCGTGATGGCACCCATGCCGGAGGAAAGGGCGAGCCCGGCCTCGGCGCCTTCAAGATCGGCGATCCGCCGCTCAAGCAGATCGAGCGTGGGATTGGAAATGCGCGAGTAGATGTGGCCCACGCGCTCGCCGGCGAACATTTCACCTCCAGCCTCCGCCGTTTCAAAGGCAAAGGTCGATGTAAGATGCAGTGGTGGCGTAAGTGCGCCGTCATTCTGTAGCGGATCATAGGCGTTGTGAATGGCTCGGGTGGCAAAGCCCTGTGTGTGGTGTGTCATGGCGGTTCCTTTCCGGGTTGCTGTGAGAAATGCCACAACTTGAGAGGCGAAAGATTGCGAATGATGCCAGCAACATGCTACGAATTAGCATAATCTGCCAAGAAGGGTGCCATGGATAGCAAAGATCGCCAGATTATCCGGGTGTTGCAGCGCGATGGCCGGATCACCAACCAGGATCTGGCAGCCGAGGTCCATCTTTCGCCGT
>JAGRLQ010000342.1 GCA_020441735.1 Nitratireductor sp. | reverse complement strand
CGAACTCGTTGACGATGACGGCATATTTGCGGCCGTGATCCTCGGTCAGAATGCGGTTGAGCAGGGTTGTCTTGCCGGCACCGAGATAGCCGGTAAGCACGGTGACGGGGATCTGCTGGCTGGTCTCTGCCGTTTCAGGCATTGCTGTCTCCAAATTCCATTCGCCGCCAGGCGGCAGGACCTGCTTGATATAGAGCCGCCAATGCTCAATTGCGACCCTTCAAATTACCGCCGGAAAACCTGCTCAGAACACTGGCGCATTTTCAAGCGCTGCGAGATCGAAACGGTCGATATCGCCAAGCAGGTCCGCAAGACCCGAAACCGCATGATTGATCAGTTCTTCGCCCTTTTCCGCCGTGGCCGCCAATGCATTTCCGGTCGCGCCCAGCGGGTTCAGATCCTGCATCTTCCAGCCGAAGGCATGCTTGCCATAGGCCGTCAGATAGTGGTTCTTATCCAGAAAATGCCGCTGTTCGGACGAAAAATCCTGTGCCTTGTCCATGTCGACCTTGTCCGGATGCAGCGCCAGCATCACCGAGGTTTCGATCAACCCGGCATGAATGTCGAAACCTGCTTCCTTCGGGCTGATCACGGCCTCCGGATAGCCGAAGCGAGTCCAGCTTGTTGCAACGCACAGCATCTTCTTGCGCAATCGCAATTCCGTCGCCACGATCGTCATCAGCGGGGAGTTGCCGCCATGGGCGTTGAGCAGCACCAGCTTGCGGATGCCACGCCCTGCCAGCACCTCGCCGATACCCACCCACTTTTCTATTGCCACGTCATAGGCCAGCGAATTGGTGCCGGGGTAATCCATGTGTTCGGGCGAATAGCCGACAGGCTGCGCCGGCAGAAATGTCACCGGCAGCCTGCCCGCAACATTTTCCCTGAGCCGCCCGGCAATGCCTTCGGCGATCAGCGTATCGGTTTCCAGCGGCAGGTGCGGCCCGTGCTGCTCGGTCGCGCCAAGCGGAAGCACAACGATCCAGTGCGAGAGATCCTGATCCCTCACCGCATCGAAATCGATATCGGCAAACTCGGTTTCCGGCAGCAGTCTGTCATCGCTCATGTCACCGCTCCCGCCAGTTCCCGCGCAATAGCGCCATGCTCTGCCCGCAATCTTTCAACGTCCACGCCATGCGGCAACCCGTCTTCGACCTGCCACTTGCCGCCGATCATGATCTTTTCCGCCCGATGCGCGCCGCACAGGACCAACGCGGCCAGCGCATCACCGGCACCCGAGAACCGCAATTCATCGAGCGCATAGAAGGCGATATCGGCCTGCATGCCCGGTTCGATACGGCCGATATCACTGCGGCCGATACAGGCCGCCGAACCTTCTGTCGCCCAGCGCAGCGCATCGAGATGGGTCACCGCCGCAGCCCCGTATTTCAGCCGGTTGATCATCAGCGCGTGGCGCACCCCTTCCATCAGGTTGGAATTGTCGTTCGAGGCCGAACCGTCGACCCCCAACCCCACTTTTACACCGGCTGCTTCCAGTTCCCGCGTACGGCAGATGCCCGAAGCCAGCACCATGTTCGAGGTCGGGCAATGGCAGACGCC
>JAGRLQ010000341.1 GCA_020441735.1 Nitratireductor sp. | reverse complement strand
CCGGCACGCCAGAGCCGGATGGCGGCTTCCGACCGGCCGCGCGAGCCGATACGGGCCTGCCAGAACTGGAAGAGTTTCCACGTGATCACGGCCAGCGAGATCACCGATATGGCAATCAGAATCGCGACCACCGGCCCGCCAAGTTTGATGAAGGAATGGGCTGCCGAGATGATGGCTTCGATTGCGCTCATGGAAGTGTTCCGATTTCTAGGTGCCGAATTCGATGCCCGCGCGGTTTGCGGTGACCAGCATGCCGCTGCACTTGCCCGCATCCAGCCCGTCTCCGGCACACTTCGACACGCTGTTGATGAGAATGCGGGAGATCTCCGCGCAATCCGTTCCGTTGAGATCGAACCGGCGGACCACTGTCTTGCCGGCAACCACCTCGCCGAAGTCGAAGGAGCGCATCTGTTCAACCAGTCCGGATGGATTGAAAAGCACCAGTTCGAGGGCGATTTCGCTGATGCCGGCCTGAAGGCCGTTTGAAAGCACGAAGGTGGCCCGGCAGGCCTCCTTCAACTGCTCGAGCCGGTTAAGCTCGATTGAAAGCTGCGGGGTCTTACCGGCTTCCTGCGCATGCGCCTTGCCGTGAGGGAGACAGAGCTTGACCGAGAGGCCAACCAGCAAAGCGCACAAGATTGCCCGCAGACCCCGCATCCCGTCACCAGCCAATCTTGTTGGAGAGGCTGATCTTGAAGGTACGCCCTCTGGACGCTTCGTTGTGGAGGAACTCCTTGTACTGGGTATCGAAGATGTTATCGACGCCGGCGTGCAGTTCCCAGTCGCGGAACTGGCCATCCATCGGCTTCCAGCTCAGGAAGACATCGTGGATGTTGAAAGCCTCGGCGTAGCGGGTCGAGCCCTGGGAACTGTCGCCTGCGCACACCACGGCAGTCTTCGAGTCACGGCAATCATCCTGGGGACTGGAAACGAAACGTCCCTTCCAGCCGAACTTTATCCCCTGCTCCGGCAGTTTGCCGCCGACCGTCAGCGCAAGTTCATCCGGTGCAACAGTGGTCAGGTAGTCGTTCGTATCCGTATTGCGCCCGACAAGATGCGAATAACCGGCATTGAGGAACCAGAACTCGGCGTCATAGGCCATCTCGACCTCGACGCCGTAGATTTCGGCATTGTCGATGTTGATGTAACCGGGCAGCGGATAGATGGTCGGCGGGCCGAAGGGGCTGCCCCCAGGCGTTGCCGGATTGGCATCGATCAGATCCCTGATGCTGTTGTGGAAGCCGGTCGTCTTGATCTGCAGGCTGTCGCCGGTTTCCAGAAGATCGTAAAAGGACAGGGCAAAGCCCGCTTCAACATTGTCCGACTGCTCTTTCTTCAAGCCGAAGCTGGGCAGAAAGACCGTGTTGGAGCCCCCGGTAGAATAAACCTCGTCGAGGGTTGGAAAGCGCTCCGTATGGGCATAGGAGCCAAACAGCGCCAGGGTATCGTTGATGCGGTAGTGAACGGCGATCTTGGGCGACAGGGCAAAATCTTCCGAGCCTTGCGAAACGCCCGTGGAACTTCCGGGATCGAGTTCATGCCACTCCCAGCGCACACCGGGAATAATCGTCAGTCGCTCGTTGAAGATGATCTCATCCTGCAGGTAGAAGGCGTTTTTGATGTCCGTGCCTTCCGGATGATACGGCAGTGCCGTGGTCGTGCCGGCGGCTTCCGTCACTTCGCCGGTTCGGGTCTGATGGGCGAACTGCCAGCCAAGTGTAAGGAAGTTTTCCCAATTGCTGCCGCGCGACTCGATCGTGTTTTCAGCTTTCAACTGCCAGGTCTGGTAGCCGTATTCGGAATCGCAGAACAGCGCGTACGGCGCCAGGAAGGTTCCCTCGCAGGTCAGCAGCCCGGGAATGCCCGAGGCATTGGTCTGATCCACCGTGGTGTCCGAGAAGGAAGCCTGCAATTTCAGGTCCAGCCAGTCATTGCCGGAAAACGGATTTTCGTAGGAAACGACCGCCGTGCGATCGACCACGTGACGGTCAACCGTGCCGAAACCGTTGACCGAACCGCTGTCCAGCGAACCTCCGGTCTGGGCAAAGTCCTGATCTTCCGCGTCAGAGTCCCAGTGTTGATAGGAAAGTTTGAGTTCGCCCTCATTGCCGTCATAAAGCGTCAGCTTGGCAAGGCCTGACCAGGTTTCAAATCCGGAACTCTGTATCTCCGTACCATCGCCGGTCACATAAGGGTCGGATTCGCGGTAATTGCCTGAAATCAGCAAATCGGCAACGTCGCCGAAGCGCTGAGCCAGAATGGCAGAACCGAGGTAACCGTTTCGATTGGAATTATAGCTGCCCTTGAGCTTGAGCATGCCGCTCTCGCCCTCTTCCAGGAAATCGCGCGCATCCTTGGTGGTGAAATTGATCACCCCGCCAAGCGCACCCGAACCATACAGTGTGGAAGACGCCGGTCCGCGCAGCACGTCGACCCGCTTGTAAAGCTCGGGATCGGAGAAGAAGCCGCCGACGCGGTACTGCTCGTAGTATTTTATCGCACCGTCGACATTGACGATGATACGCCCTTCCTCATTGGCAGCTTCCGGCGCGCCGATGCCGCGGATGTTGAAAGTCTGGCCGAACATGCGGTCGGAACCTGACGTATTGACGCCCGGCATTTCGCGCAGCACTTCACCGACCATGGTCGCCTGCTCACGGTCGATGTCTTCCTGTTCGATGACGCTGACCGCCTGCGGTGTGTCGATGGCAACCTTCTCGGTACCCGCACCGATGACAATGCGTTCCAGAACGGTCAGGCGGTCATTGGGCGAGGCTGCCGGCTCCGCATCCTGCGCAAACGCGCTTCCCACCACTGTGATTGCGCTCATGCCGGCACTTGCCAGCAACAGATTCCTTCTTGAAGCCACCAGCCCCATTTCATTCTCCTGTGTATCTGGAAACTGAATGCTGGCTGGCGGGAATGCTGGCTGGCGGGAAGAGTTTTAAAGTTGACCTTCTCACTCCACTATTGCGCCAAGTACAAAACATGAGTAAGAGAGTCAAGTATCTCGAATGACCATGCAGCCTAGCCAGCCAGCAGCAAGCCCGGACTGCCCTAAAGGAAGAGTTGACCGTGATGAGCAACTCCGGAGCGGGAGAAAAGCATCCGGCTGCTGGATGGGGTGTAACCGGAGAGCGGGAAACCGCGCCGCCGACCCCCGGCACTGTCTATGCAAGTGAAACGCTGTTTCGGGGCAATCGCGAAATCGCGATCCGCCACGAAGGCGAGTTCTACCGTCTGCGGATCACGCGTCAGGGAAAGCTCATCCTGAACAAGTGACAGGAAAGGTGGAACTTGATGAGTTCAGGACAAGACGCCGCGGCGATCCGCCAGGCACGGCAGGAAAACCCCAAAATGCGCGCCCGCGACCTGGCGCAGAAACTCGGTATTTCGGAAGCCGAGTATGTGGCGGCCTGGTGCGGCGATGAAACCCGCCGGATCAAGGTGGATTTCAATCGCATCTTTACAGGGCTTGCCGATGCCGGCGAGGTGATGGCGCTGACCCGCAACGAAAGTGCCGTGCACGAGAAGATCGGCATCTACGACAATTTCATCGCCGGCAAGCATGCCGCGATGATGCTCGGTGAACTGATCGACATGCGCATGTTCCCTGCGAAGTGGGTGCATGGCTTTGCCGTCACCAGCCGCGATGGCGACACGGTCCGCCACAGCCTGCAATTCTTCGATGCCCAAGGCGACGCGATCCACAAGGTGCATGCAAGGCCGGCCACCAATCTGGAAGCCTGGCAGAAACTGGTGGACGAACTGGTGGCGGATGACCAGTCGCCCGCCGTCGAGATCGAAGCCAGTAAACACACGGATACCGAGGGAGATGCCGAAGTGCCCGTCAGCCAGTTGCGCGAACGCTGGAGCCGGATGACGGATACCCATCAGTTCGTTTCCATCCTCAAGAAGCTCAATCTGAGCCGACTCGCTGCGGTTTCCAGCGTTGGCGAAGACTTTGCCTGGCGCATCGACAACAGCGGCGTCGAAGCCATGATGCGGCTTTCGGCATCGGAGGCCCTCCCCATCATGTGCTTTGTCGGCAATCCGGGTTGCATCCAGATTCACTCCGGGCCGATCGGGAACATCGTCCCCATGGGGCCATGGCTCAACGTGATGGATTCCAGCTTCCACCTTCATCTGCGCCTTGATCACATCACCGAGGCATGGGTCGTGCGCAAGCCGACCGACAAGGGCCATGTGACGTCGCTCGAAGCCTATGACCGCGACGGCAACCTGATCATCCAGTTCTTCGGCAAGCGTGTCGAGGGACAGGACGAGCGACCTGGCTGGCGCGTGATCATGGAGAATCTTCCGCGCGCTCGAAAAACAGAGGCCGCCTGATGAGTATTTTCACCATCAATCTTGCTCCCATCGAGCGCTTCACACTTGCCGTGACGATTGTATCCTGGCTCTGGTTCATGATGGCCCCTACCGCTTTCGGCGCGGACGAAAAACGCATCGTTTCAATAGGCGGGTCGATCACGGAGATCGTGTCCGCCCTTGGCGAAAGCCACCGTCTGGCAGCTCGCGACCGTACCAGCAACCATCCGCCGCAGATCATGACTCTTCCGGACATCGGGTACATCCGGGCGCTTTCGCCTGAAGGTGTTTTGTCGGTCAATCCCGACATGATCCTCACCCTGGAGGGCTTTGGCCCGCCGGAGGCCGCCAGCGTTCTGCGTCAGGCGGGCGTCAGGATTGTGGAGGTGCCGGAAGGCTACGATGCTGCGGCGGTGCTCAGGAAGGTCGAGGCTGTCGCGGAGGCGTTGGGTGCCGAGGAAAAGGGCCAAGCGCTTGCAGACAGTATCAGAACGCGCTTTGCCGAAACCGCCTCGGCGGTTGGTAATGTCGGAAACCCGCTCAAGGTGGTGTTCATTTTGTCGACGGCAGGAGGGCGCATCATGGCTGCCGGCAGAGACAGTCACGCCAATGGCATCATCGAACTTGCCGGCGCAAAAAATGCCTTTGCCAGCTTCAGCGGCTACAAGCAGGTTGCGGAGGAAGCGATAATCGATGCGGCGCCCGACGTAGTCCTGATGATGGATCGGGCAGATGACCACGGCGCATCGGCTGACAGCCTTTTCGCCATGCCTGCATTCTCCCGCACACCAGCAGCAAAGAACAAGAAGCTCATCAAGATGGACGGCATGTACCTGCTTGGCTTTGGTCCCCGAACACCAAACGCAGCGCGGGAACTGGCGGCCAAACTCTATCCGGAAACCGTCGCCGCACCCAAAGGCTAGGCCTATGAGTTCGCTTGCCGCTTTGTGGCCTCGCGAGGGAATTATGCACCGTCAGCGTCGGGCATCAATCTGCCTTGTTCTTCTGGCGATTGGCCTTGTTGCAATCATGTTTTGGAGCCTGACGGTCGGTGCTGCGTCGCCACCTGTCTTGCCCGTTGTCGCTTCCTGGCTTGGCATGGGCGATCCGGCCGGCGTCCGGCCGGCAGGCATCATCATCCTTGAGCAAATCCGGCTTCCTCGGATCATCATGGGGGCTATCGTCGGCGCATCGCTCGCTGTATCCGGCGCAATACTGCAAGGTCTCTTTCGCAACCCGCTGGCAGACCCGACCATTGTTGGCGTATCGGCCGGTGCGATTCTTGGTGCGGTCACCGTGATCGTGCTGGGCGCAACGGTGTTTCCGGCATTCACCAAACTTGCCGGCGCATTCGCCATCCCGGTCGCTGCATTTTCCGGCGCGCTGGCTGTCGCCTTCCTGTTGTACCGGCTTGCCACCCGCAGCGGACAGACATCTGTCGCGACCTTGCTGCTCGCCGGGATTGCGACAAATGCCTTCGGAATTGCGCTGACCGGGATTCTGATCTTTCTGGCCGATGATGCCCAGTTGCGGGAGCTGACATTCTGGAGTCTCGGGTCGCTTGCCGGAGCGACGTGGGAAAAGGTGTTTTCCGGCGGCCTCATCATGCTGGTCAGCATGGCCGCGGTTCCGTTTGTCGCTTCCGCACTTAATGCGCTCTCGCTGGGCGAGGCAGCGGCGGGGCACATGGGAATCGATGTTCAAAAAATGAAGAACATTTCAATCCTGTGTGCGGCCGGTGCCACCGGCGCCGCCGTGGCGGTCTCCGGCGGTATCGGATTCATCGGGATCATTGTGCCTCACCTGCTCCGCATCTCCTTGGGGCCGGACAACCGGTTTCTGCTGCCGGCGGCCGCCCTTCTGGGCGGCATATTGCTGGTACTGGCAGACAGCATAAGCCGCACCATTGTCGCTCCGACTGAGCTTCCCATCGGCATCGTAACCGCTCTTGCCGGTGCCCCGGTATTCATCTCCATCCTGCTGCGCCGACGCAACATGATCGAACTCTGAAGAGTGCTCAATGTCTGTTGTGTCGACAAATCTGAACGTGCAGCTGGGAAAAAGGCCGATCTTGCACTCGGTGGCCTTTGAGGCAAATGCCGGCGAAGTCACGATGATCATCGGTCCCAACGGATCCGGCAAGACGACATTGCTGCGCGCCCTGACCGGCGACATTCCGCATGAAGGCGAGATAACAATCAATGGCA
>JAGRLQ010000340.1 GCA_020441735.1 Nitratireductor sp. | reverse complement strand
ACCGCTTCGACATCGCCTGATCGCGGTTCAGCATTGTGAAATCGAAGCCCGGAGCAGCAATGCTCCGGGCTTTTTTGTGTGCTCTGGAAACCGGAGGAAGCTTGCCAAAGCGGGAGATTGAAAGCATATACAACTTATGCGATTATTTCAATCCAGTCCTGCACGCTCTTTCTGTGCGCTTTGCGCAAGCCTTTGCCTGCAGGCCTGTGTTTCCGGCATTGATCCGATTTTCACCGAAACGGCGCCGCGGGAAGTTGCTGCGGGCCTAACGGAGCCCGTTGCCGTCTTCCGGCAAGTCTGCCTGACGGGAAGAACCTTTCCGCATTCTATTACAACGCTTGCCCTCGACCAGGGTTGGCGCACTGCCAGCGAGACTGACCTGGAGGCTGCCTCGCTTGAAATGCTGAAAAAGACCGTTCTCGAAATGCCCGGTGGCGGCGCCAGGGTGAGCGAGGAGCAGCAATTGCTGGCGCTGCAAATCCCGGACAATACTGCTCCGCTGATCCTCTCGACGGAGCGCCGAATCGCTGATGGGCAAACCCGCTCGACACGCTGCGCGCTGCACACGGCAGGAGCGTTCCTGAGCCAGTGCGAAGCCATGGGCAGGCTTGCCGGCAAGGCGCCGGACTCAAACCAGCGTTATGAGGCAACCGGCGCGCATTTCATCCGCTGGCAGGGCATCGTGGAAAACCGGCCCGCGGTGCTCGGCTGCGAGACAACGCCGCAAAGTCCGACGCTTGCCTATTCCGGCACGGTTCTTTCCCTGACGGTTGATTACACACAACGCAAGGGCGCGGTCAGATCCAGCCAGCCTCGTGCTGACGCTTCAACGCAGTAAGTGCGTTGCGCATGAGGATCGCTACCGTTACCGGTCCGACACCGCCGGGCACCGGCGTGATCCAGCTTGCCACTTCCAGCAGGCCCTGTGTGTCGGCATCGCCGACAATGTGCATCTCGCCGTTTTCATCGGTGATCTGGTTGATACCGATATCGATAACAGCAGCACCCGGTTTCACCATGTCGGGTTTCAGGAATCCTGGAATACCGACGGCGACGATGACCGCATCGGCCCGCCTTGAATGGGCTGCCACCGAGCGGGTCATGTGATGGCAGACGGTTACGGTGGCCCCTTCCGACATCAGCATGAAGGCTGCCGGTTTTCCGACGATCTCCGAATGGCCGATCATGACGACTTCGAGCCCTTTCAAACCGAGCCCGGTTTCACGGATCAGTTCGACGGAGGCCGCAGCGGTGCAGGGCGCCAGCGCCAGATCGTTGTAGACGATGTTGCCGATGGAGGCCGGGTTCATGCCTTCCACATCCTTGAGCGGATGAATGGCCGATTGCAGTGAGCGCACGTTGATGTGTTCGGGTACCGGGCGCTGCAGGATGATGCCGAGGATCGACGGATCGTCGTTCATGGCCGTGATCCGCGCCTTGCATTCTTCCTGGCTTAACTCTCCCGGCCAGAACTGGTCCTCGAAGGGAATGCCGGCCTTTTCCGCGACGCGCTTCTGGTTGCGGATATAAACGGCAACCGCATCGATATCGCCGATGGCGATGGAAACCAGGCGCCCGACCTTGCCGGTTGCCTTCAACTGCTCGAGTTCCTCCCGCACCGAGGCGACGATGCGCTGCTGCAGCGCGCGGCCATCCAGATAACGCGGATCGGTCAGGCCGGTTTTCGGCCGTTCAGCTTGCACGATGTTCATCGGGGCAGTTTTCGCAATCAATAGGCGGGTGGTTCAACGCCCGCCGAGCGGCAGGCAGACGCAAGCGTGTTAGCCATCAGCATGGCGATGGTCATCGGCCCGACACCACCGGGCACCGGCGTGATCGAGCCAGCCACTTCGGCAGCACCGGCATAGTCCACGTCGCCGACCAGGCGGGTCTTGCCTTCGCCCTTTTCCGGCGCGTCGATGCGGTTGATGCCGACATCGATGACACAGGCGCCGGGTTTAACCCAATCCCCCTTGATCATTTCCGGACGGCCAACGGCGGCCACCAGAATATCGGCGGTGCGGCAAAGCCCGGGCAAATCCTTCGTGCGCGAATGGGCAATGGTGACGGTCGCGTTGGCAGCCAGCAGCAGATTGGCCATCGGCTTGCCGACAATGTTGGACCGCCCGACGACCACTGCGCTGAGACCGGAAAGATCGCCGGTTTCAAGCGCGCGGCGAATCAGCACCATGGAGCCTGCCGGCGTGCAGGGAACAAAGGCATCGCCCAGTTCGCCGGTGCCGAGTTTGCCGACATTGATGAAATGAAAGCCGTCGACATCCTTTTCCGGCGCGATGGTCTGGATCACCTTGCCCTCATCGATATGGTCCGGCAGGGGCAATTGCACCAGAATGCCATGGATACGGTCATCGGCGTTGAGTTCGGCAACCTTCGCCAGCAGATCGGCTTCGCTGGTGTCGGCTGGCATGGTGTAGGTTTCGGAGTGAAAGCCACATTCCTCCGCCTTCTTGCCTTTCGAGCGGACATAGACCTGGCTTGCCGGATCCTCGCCGACAATCACCACCGCGATGCCGGGCACCGTTCCCGTGGCGGATACGAGATCGGCAGTTGCCGCCTTGACCGTTTCGACAACATCTGCCGCGACCTGTTTTCCGTCGATAACCGTGGCTGTCATGCTTTCATCCTCGCTCGATTTGCGTTTCTTCTTAGGCGACCGGAACCGCAATCAACATCGAAAAGCAGCCAATTTCTTTCCGGATTCCGCCATCACTGTCTCAGGACATCTGCGGCATTGCACCAAATCGCTTAACCGCTTCTTCAGACTTGTCTTGTAGTCAGGAAGTCTGCCGGGATTTCTATGGGGTCTTTTTCCCGGCGTGAAAGGTGCGAGGAGCATCTTTCGTCCGGATGGGCATTTGTCCGGATGGAAGTTAGGGGCTTATGCTTCTCGCACCTTATCTCCCCATCTCCC
>JAGRLQ010000339.1:1952-2672 GCA_020441735.1 Nitratireductor sp. | reverse complement strand
AGACCGACAAGGCGACCATGGAGGTGGAAGCCGTTGACGAGGGTACGGTGGCGAAAATTCTCGTCGAAGCGGGCACCGAAGCCGTCAAGGTCAATGCCGTGATCGCCATTCTCGCGGAGGAAGGCGAGGATGTTGCAGAAGCCGCCAAGGGAGCCGGAGCCGGCGGTGACGCACCTGCTCCGGCTGCTGCAAAGAAAGAAGAGGAACCGGCCAAGGAAGAACCTGCGCCAACGCCTGCTGCTCAGCCAGCCGCAACCCCGGCGCCTGCAGCGGCGCCCGCCGCAGCAACGGGTGGCGAACGCGTCTTCTCCTCCCCGTTGGCTCGCCGCATTGCGAAAGATGCCGGGCTCGATATTGCCGCCATCAACGGTTCCGGCCCCCATGGCCGGGTCGTGAAGCGCGATGTGGAAGCAGCCATTGCCGGCGGCACCGGCAAGGCGGCAGCGCCTGCAGCCGCTGCAGAGGCACCGAAGGCTGCTGCTGCGCCCGCCATGTCGGCTGATCAGGTGCTGCAACTGTTCGAGGAAGGCTCCTACGAACTGGTCAAGCATGACAACATGCGCAAGACCATCGCCAAGCGGCTCACCGAAGCCAAGCAGACCATTCCGCATTTCTACGTTTCCGTCGACTGCGAACTGGATGCGCTGCTGAAGCTGCGCGGTGAACTGAACAAGGCGGCACCCATGATCGGCGAAAAGCCCGCCTACAAGCTGTCGGTCA
>JAGRLQ010000339.1:0-1896 GCA_020441735.1 Nitratireductor sp. | reverse complement strand
GCCAATGTCTCCTGGACCGATGACAACATGGTCATGCACAAGCATGCCGATGTGGGCGTTGCCGTATCGATCCCCGGCGGGCTGATCACACCGATCGTGCGACGGGCTGAGGAAAAGACCCTTTCGGCAATCTCCAACGAGATGAAGGATATGGGTGCACGGGCAAAGGACAGGAAGCTCAAACCCGAGGAATACCAGGGCGGAACCACTGCTGTCTCCAACATGGGCATGATGGGAGTTTCCAACTTCTCGGCCGTGGTCAACCCGCCGCATGCCACCATTCTGGCGGTCGGCGCTGGCGAACAGCGCCCGGTGGTCAAGGATGGCAGTGTTCAGGTCGCCAACATGATGACCGTGACGCTTTCGACCGACCACCGCTGCGTCGATGGTGCGCTCGGCGCACAGCTGCTGGCTGCCTTCAAAGGCTATATCGAGAACCCGATGGGGATGCTGGTGTGACCAGAGACTGCTGGGCGGGTTCATCCTCCAGCCCGAGCAGTTGCACGATGGCATCGCCTGCCTGGGAAAGGATGACGGCGATGACGAAAGCCATGACAAGGCTGGAAAAGGCACGGACGATCCTGAGCGTCAGAAAGGCGCGCACGCCGCGAGCAAGAAGCAGGATGATGATGAGCAGTCCGGGAACCATGACCAGAATGGGCAGTTCCAGGATGCTGGACAGGGATATGAGTGAAAGAAGCGATTCCATGCCGGTTTCGAGGTCCCATTACGATGCGTCACTTGGACTGGCAGAATTTGGATTAGCAGATAGGCGATGACAGGCAAAGACGCAATCACGATCCGGCCTGCCGGGCGCGGCGATGCAGCCGATCTTGCCATTATCGATAACATGGCAAGCCACGGGCTTTCCCTTGCCTTCTGGCAGCAGGCTGTTGCGCGGGGCGAGGCGGAAGACCCGCTGAGCTTTGCACGGGAGCGGTTTGCCGATGAGAATGCCGTGTTCGGCTGGTCGAATGCGCTGGTGGCTGACGAGGCCGGCCGGATCATCGGCAGTTGCACGGGCTATGAAGTCGAAAACGGCGAGGACGCCGTGGACGATTTCAAGAGCACCTTTCCGGCCTTCGTTCCGGTGTTCGAACTGTTTGCCCGGGCGGAAGGCGACTGGTTCGTCGACAGCATGGGCGTTTATCCGGCAGTCCGGGGCAGAGGGATCGCAGGCAAATTGCTCGATGCCTGTCTGGAGCGGGGCAGGGAGCGCAACTACCCCCGGGTTTCTCTGGTGGTTGAAAGCGATAACGAACCGGCCGTGCGGCTCTACCGGAGCCGCGGCTTTGAAACCCGTGACAGCCTGCCATTTGCAGGCGGGCAGGAAGACAATGGCGGCCAGTGGCTGCTGATGTCGGCTGCGATTACTGCGAAGTGACTGAAATGATTGACCTGAATCAAGGAGGAACAAGGCGGCAGAACTAGGCTGGTCTCATCCAATCAAGGAAGGAGACATTGCATGTCAAATGTGCCGCACGAACTGGCTGAGGAATTTCCCGAACACGCCGACAAGATTCACGAAATGAAGACGGGCAATGCCCATTTCGCGAAGCTTTTCGACGAGTATCACGAGATAAACCGGGCAATTCACCGGGCCGAAACCGACATCGAGCCGACCGACGACTTCCACATGGAAGATATGCGAAAGCAGCGCATGCGGCTCAAGGACGAACTTTTCGGGATGCTTTCGAGCTGAGTGAGGCTGCCTGCATCCCGGACCTCGCCGGACAAACCGACCGGCGCAGCAAAGGAGCATGCAAGTGGCAGACAGTTACGACGTCATCATCATCGGTTCAGGGCCGGGCGGATACGTTACCGCGATCCGCTCGGCACAACTCGGCTTCAAGACCGCGATTGTCGAGCGTGAGCATCTCGGCGGCATCTGCCTCA
>JAGRLQ010000338.1 GCA_020441735.1 Nitratireductor sp. | reverse complement strand
CAACATGGTCGGCTTCCAGACGAAGATGAAGTATGGCGAGCAGACGCGCATCCTGCGGATGATTCCAGGCCTTGAAGAGGCGGAATTTGCCCGCCTCGGCGGCATTCACCGCAATACCTATCTCAATTCGCCGAAAATCCTCGATGAGCGGCTGCGGTTGAAGACAAGGCCGGATATCCGCTTTGCCGGCCAGATTACCGGCTGCGAGGGGTATATCGAAAGCGCTTCCATCGGCATTCTGGCGGCCCGCTTTGCAGCGTCTGAAATACTCGGTACCGATCTTGCCCCGCCGCCGATTACAACCGCCATGGGCGCGCTTCTCCACCACATCACCACCGGCCATGTCGCCTATGATGAGGACGGCACCTCCAACGAGCGCTCGCGGCGCTCCTTCCAGCCGATGAATGTCAATTTCGGCCTGTTTCCGCCCCTGGCAGATGGGGAACTGAAAAAGCCCGAAGGCATCAAGCGCTGGCGCGGCAAGGAAAAGCAGCTTGCCAAGAAACAGCTTTATGCCAAACGGGCGCTCGACGGATTTGCCCGCTGGATCGACGGGCAGAAGGCCCTACAGGTGGCGGAGTAACAAGTGGCTTTCTTCAAGCGCAGCATCGAAGGTTCGGTCGCCCACCTTGCCATGAACCGGCCTGACAAGGCCAACGGCATGTCGCCGGATTTCTGGGACGAACTACCCGCTGAGGTGGAAGACCTTGCGCAGAACGCCGCCGTCCGGGTTCTGGTCATCTCCGGCGAGGGCAAGCACTTCACCGGCGGCATGGACCTGGCGAGCTTCAATACGATAGCCAGTCTGTTCGATAGCGAACCCGGCAGGGCCGCCTTCGCCATGCGCGAACTGATCCTCAGGCTTCAGAATACCTTCAACACGCTGGAACGCGCCCGCTTTCCCGTCATCGCAGCCATCCACGGTGCCTGCATCGGTGCCGGAGTGGACATGGCAAGTGCCTGCGACATTCGCCTTGCCAGCACGGATGCCTTCTTTTCCATCGAGGAGATCAACATCGGCATGGCGGCCGATGTCGGCACCCTGCAGCGCATGTCGAAACTGGTGTCACCGGGTATCGTCAAGGAACTCGCCTACACCGGGCGGCGATTCAGTGCCGAAGAGGCCCTGACCTGGGGATTTGTCAATTCCGTTCATGACAGCCGCGATGCGACCCTTGCAGCGGCCATGGAACTTGCGGGCGAGATCGCAAACAAGTCACCGCTCGCCATTGCCGGAATCAAGAAGGCGGTCGATTATGCCCGCGATCACCCGGTTGCAGACAGCCTTGAGCAGATTGCTACCTGGAACGCCGCCATGCTGCGTCCCGCCGATCTGATGAGCGCTCTGCAGGCGAAAATGGCAAAAAAGCAGGCAGTTTTCGACGACCTGCTCGGCGAACGCTGAATTCCCTCAATGCAGGGTCAGAACGCCGTCCACGGGGCGCAGTTCGGCCGGTCTGATCAGGCGCGCATGGCCGATCACCACCGACTTCAGCGGCCCCTCGATCTTTTCTTCCCAGAAGGCGAGGAACTTCGACAGTTCGGGAAACCTGGGATAGAGATCGTATTCCTGCCAGACGAATTCCTGGCAAAGGGAGGGATGATCGGGCATGCGGTAGATGATCTGCGCAGTCGTCAGCCCGTACCCTTCCATCTGTTTGAGGAACGCTTCACTGACATCGGCCATGGCGGTCTCCTTTGCGGTTGGTCCAGCGAACAACGCAGTACAGGATTCTCGCGCCCAAAAAGCCTGCGCCTGCAGGGTTAACAAACGGTTATACGTATCCGCGCGCAAAAAGGGCCGCGGGTTTCCCCGCGGCCCGGCAATGGCTGTTGCTGCAACTGCCCTTACTGGAACAGCTGCTTCTTCTCGTCTTCGCTCAGCTCGCGGTTTTCAAACTGTTCGCTGCGCACCTTGACGGTATTTTCCAGAAAATCGGCAAACTCCAGCGCTTCATCCAGGGTGAAGTTGAAGCGCCGCGAATAGCCCCCCACCGAATGCTCGATCTGCACACTGGTATCGCCATTCTCGTAGGAATTGAAATTGACCGCCCTGAAGTCCTTGGGGGCAGCTTCCGGCTGTTCAGCCCCCATGGCGGTTTCCTGGCCGGTTTCCTCACCTGCCTTGTCGGGCGTTTCACCACCGGTTTGATTGCCAACTTCACCGACGGTTTCGCCAACGGCTTCCTCAGCCTCTTCGGCAGCCGCCTCTTCCTTTTTCGCCAGATCGTCATCGATGTAGCCGATGCGCTTTGAAAACAGGCCCACCCGGTTATCCTTGGCGACCTTGGTCCAATCCTCCGCCTTGCGGATCAGATCGACGGCGCGCGCCGTCTCCTGCGGGTTCATCGTCACCGAATGGGGCGGATCCTCATGCCCCTCGATACCGCCAAACTGCATGAAAATGACCAGCCCGCGCCCTTCCTGGATGCTGAAGCGCACATCGGCAACACCATAGCCGGCAACCCCCGGCAGGAAGTACAGCGTGACGTCCTCGTCCTTTACTTCTTGCTGCGTATCCGCGGGAGGCTGGGTTTCAGCCGTCTCGCTGGTTACGACCTGGCCGGTTTCAAACAGCCTGGCCTGAATGCGCGCTTCGTTGCGCACCTCTCGGATCGCCGCCGACGACCCGCTCAGATGGGTCGCGACCCGGTTGCTGCCGGCGATCGCAGTAACCGAACGCCCGGACATCAGCCGCCCCAGAATGCGCTCGACCTCGGGGCCATGCACCACCAGCAGGCTTTCATTGGCCACCGTGGCAACGACAGAATCATAATAGCGACCATTGATCTCGATCTGGACAGGAACGGTCGATCCCGCCTCGCTGCCCACGGCTGAGGGCAGTTCAAGTTGCATGATCATGGCACCGGTGTCGTCATATCCGATCCAGATTCCCTGGCCATTCGTCGCCATGCGGTAACTGCCTTCCAGCACCGTGCTCCATCTGGGATGGGTGGCATAACTGCTCGATTGCGATGTCGTCGAGCGGTTGTAACTGCGCTTCGAACGCTTCGTGACAATCCGCGGCAATTGAATGCGCACCTTGCCAAGATCGATCGTCGCAGCTGAAGCAATTTCAACAGCCGGTGGCACCGCGACGGTCATCGCAGCCGCAAGGGCAATGGTTTTGAAAATCTTCACGTTCTTCTCCTTCATCATTTCGCGTTTCGTCAAAAACGGGTCAATGATTTCATCTCTGGTTCTCGTTCGTGCGTTCAGGTTTGACGATCTTCGCCAAACCCGAACAGCGCTTGGTATGCTCTTCGTTATCCTTAAGTCTAAGCCTGCCCCGCATCCGTTTCCTTGAGATGAATCAATAGCGCCGGACCACCCATGCAGGTGGCCCGGCGCCAGTGTTCAGAAAGCAAACTGCAGTATCAGCGGATCACGAAAACCGCGCATTTGGCGTGGCGCACCACGCGCGCCGCCGTCGATCCGATGAGATAGTCCTGCCAGCCCGGCTTGTGCGAGGCGATGACGATGACATCCGCATTGGAATCCTCGGCAAGGTCGAGAATGGCAGAAGCGGCATGGCCTTCCAGCATCTTCACGCTGGCATTTGGTCCTGCCTTTTCAAGCAGCCCTTCGAGCTTCTCCTCGGCCCGCTTCTTGGCGTCGTCGATCATGTCGACGGGAATTTCCGCCATGATATGCGACGGCAGCGTCTCGACCGCATTGGCGAGAATGATATTCGCCTCGGGGCCTAACTGCCTGGCGGAATCGATCATGCTTTCGGCCCGTTCCATATGGCCGATATCAATGGGAACGATGATGGTCTTGTACATGGCAATCCTCCTTCGGGATTTGGGCTCGTCATTATCCTACTGAAATATCTCGGCAGCAGCCTTGCGTTAGATCAATGCCCTCTGAACGACCGCAAACCTACTGCTTCTGATCCGCCGGATTGAAGGAAATGGACAGAATCCGCCATTCCCCCTGCTCCCGGATCAACCGGTAGAACACCGGTATCGAACTGCCATCATCGGCGGTCAGCGTTCCGCGCACCTCGCCGAGATCGTTTTCCCGGGACTTGTTTGCAAAACTGTGGCTCTTGATCTGGGTAATCTTCGGATTGCCCGCCACGAACCGTTCGAAATCGGCCTGGCTGGTGGAACTCTTGAACTGTCCCGATGTCTCCTCCCAGGCCTGTGCCACCTTGCCCTCGCGCAGCAGCGCCAGATGTGCCTCGATGGGATCGACCAACGGCGCGGTCGCCATCATGGCAATGGCTATGATGGCACCAATGGCGACGACGACACCGATCAGTATCTTGACCCACAGCCGCATGCCGCTGCGCACCTTTGCGGCAGGCGCTGCGCCGGTCGCCGCCTGTGGCGTGTCGGTAGCGGTGTCGTCCACCGGCTTTCCACAATTCGGGCAGAAATGAACCTGCTCGCCCTTCAGCTCCGCACCGCAATTCGCGCAATACATCAACAGTTCTCCTTCCCTTCGATCTACCTCCGTGCCTCAAAATGTGGACGCCGGAAGCTCTCTTGAGACTGGCGAAATTGCCGGAATTTTCCTTGATGCACATCAAAATGCGATGGACGAATGCCCTGCGCATACTGCGTCATATTCACGCGAACGGCATGGCGTGGGTGACAAATCTGGAAAAAGAAAGCCGCAGGAAAACAGCAATTTGCCGGGGTTTTGTTTCCCAGCGTAACGAGCCTCGGACCCGCCTCGGTTCAAAATCGGGCACTTATGTGGTAGATTTACGCGGGGCATGCCTGACATTCCGCAGGAGGAGCAGATGCAACACAACATGCCGCATTCCCGATGGAAACAATCAGCACTTGTCATTGCCGCCGCAGTGACCCTAACCACAACAGCGATGCCGGGACCGGTCAAGGCCGGCGGCGATGGCGGTGAAGGTGGAGAACTGTTTATCCCGGGCGGCCTTGGCGGCGGGCTTCAGTTGAGACCCGGCCTGTTTGACTATGGCAGCTACAGCAACACGCCACCACCCGTGACAAACAACCGGCCCGGTTCGTCCAACGGCCAACCGTTGAGGGTCCTGATCCCGCCGAGCTTCTATAAACGGCAGATCACGATGTACGAAAAGCGGATGCAGAACCTGGAAAAGGTTGGAATGCAGAATTCTCAAGCCTACCGGTCAGCCTCCGCGAGCCACCAGCGTGCTGTCGAGAGCTACAACCGTGCGCTGGATGCCATGGACGAAGACGACGGCTTCTAGGCTGTTTTACCTGACAGCGGCAGGCGGAAATCGCCTGCCTGCTTTTGCCTATTCGCCTGCTGGCAGCGGCCTTGCCGGGAGTACTTCTTCACCCGGAAGGCCTGGCATCCCGGCCTGAGTGGGATTGCGGCGCACATAGTCTGCCTTCAGGTCTTCCGATCCCTTGCGCGTGCCATCATGGCTCCAGCCCGGCGGCATGTAGGCATAGCGCAACCGGTCGCCAAGGCTGATGCCTGGCTGCAGAATATCCTTCCACATGCCGACCCATTCGTGAAACGCCACCTTGATCGGATTGGAGGTGCCGATGTTCTTGACGATCCCGTAGCGCGGCATGTCCTCTTCCAGCTCCTCCACGAACGTCCCGAACATGCGGTCCCAGATGATCAGGGTTCCGGCATAATTGGCGTCGAGATAACGCGGATTGGTGGCATGGTGGACCCGGTGATGGGATGGCGTGTTCATCACCGCCTCGAACCACCACGGCATCTTGCGGATCGTCTCGGTATGGATCCAGAACTGGTAGACCAGGTTGAAGCCGTAGACGAAGGCAACGAAGGCCGGATGGAAACCGAGCAGTACCATGGGAATTTGCAGCACGAACATGCCGGTAAACTGCCCGGTCCAGCTTTGCCGCAATGCCGTCGAAAGATTGTAGTGCTGGCTTGAATGGTGGTTGATGTGTTCAGCCCACACCCAGCGCACCCTGTGGGCAATGCGGTGATACCAGTAATATCTCAAATCATCGAGAATGAAGGCAATCAACCCGACCCACCAGTAAAAGCCAAGGTCGAAGAAGCGGAACTGCCAGAACCACATCAGCGCGCCGTAGGAGATGAAGCCAAGCAGGATGCCGGCAACAACATTGCCGACTCCCATCATCAGGCTGGTCATGACGTCGGTCGTCTCGAATTCGCCGATGCGGCGGAAGAAACGCACCGCGATAACCTCGACGATGATCGCGCCGACGAACAGCGGGATCGCCAATTGGGTAACCTTGGGAAAATCCGGTATTTCGTTCATGTCGTGATCTCCTCCAGCAGTTCCACGGCCTGCTTGCCTGCCTCGCCCGATCCAAACACAAGATCAAGGCGCGGCAGGCTGAAATCCTTCAGATGGATGCGAAGCACACCATCGCCATGCAGACGGTAATTGCGGATATCGCTGCCCTGCAACAGCCGCGTCACATATTTCGACCCGAAGGCCTGGACATAGCCCAGATGACCCTCCGGCGCATCAAGCCGCAACAGGGCATTGTGATGGTCTTCCGCCATCAGGACGGCATCTGCCGTCCGCTTCCCGCCGGAAACGCGAGCATCGGGATAATCCAGCAACAGGACATCGATGGTTTGGGCAGCACCCTCAAGCCGGGCGCGATTGTCCCCGAAGGCCCAGCGCACCAGCAGCACGGAAAGCCCCACTCCGACCACCACCATTCCGGCCAGAATTTCTAGCGGCATGAAACACCCTACCGTTTACGTCAACGTAATCGCTGTTTACATCAGCGGGATACGCCCGGCAAGCGGTTGCAAGATGTTCACGCTTGACCGGGCTGCCAGCCGGGCGGTGCCATCTCAAAGCCGGAAAACTCGAAGCCGGGCGCAACCGTGCAGCCAACGAGTGTCCAGGCACCGGTGCTTTGAGCCGATTGCCAGGCGTCCGCAGGCACGATCACTTGCGGTCGTTCGCCCATCCCCAACGCGTTGCCGAGCACATGATGCTCGACGGACTTGCCATCGGAGATCGACAAGGCAAGCGGCGCACCGGCATAGAAATGCCAGATTTCGGCCGCATCCACCTTGTGCCAGTGGCTGCGGTCGCCTTCGTCAAGCAGATAGTAGATGGCCGTGCCGAAGCTGCGCCCGTTGCTTCCCGACGCATCGCGAAAGGTCTCGACGAACCAGCCACCTTCTGGATGGCGTGCCATGCCGAGCATGCCGACGACTTCCGCTGCGTTCATGGATTCCGTGTTCATTGCCAGTTCCTCAAAATCCCGCCAGCGCCGTGCGCCAAAGCCCCCACTGGGCCTTCATCGGTGAAACGCTGACGGATTGCACCATTGCCAGCCCCGGCGATTGTTCTACTGCCTTGAGGACGAGTTCCGCCTCGGTGAGCGGCAGGAATACCGCCCTGCCTGCTTTCGGCAATTGGCGGACTGCGGCCCGAGCCTTTTCAGCGTGCCCCAGCCCGAGCCGGGCGAACGCTGCCACGGCCTCGCCCTTTGCCGCCTCTTGAGCCCCTCCCTGCCCGTCGAAAAAGCCTGCTTCATCGAGCCCGTACTCGGCCAGCAGGTCAAGCGGCAGACGAACCTGATGGCGGCCCCTGTACCAGGGCAGAAGCCTGAGCAGCCTGGCAATGCCCACCGCCATGCCGCCATGGCCGCAGGCATCGGCAAGCATCCGACTCTGCTCCAAACCGGCGGCAAGCGCTGCCATCTGCATCAGGAAGCTTTCGGTTTCCCCGATCAGGCCTTCCAGCGCCGCGCGATCGGGTACCGGATCATGATAGAGATCGAAGGCCATCCCTTCCAGATAGCGCCCGAAGGCGGGCACCGGCAGGCTGTGTCGGGCAATCACCGCACAAAGCGCCATGGCGACAGGATGGGCTGCTGCTTCCGCCTCCCGGGAACCTTCAACCACTTCCCGCCACCACTGCAGACGGATTTCGCCGGGTCCCGGCTCGCTGATGAGAAAGGGTACCTTCAGCGTTTCAAGCCGGAAGGCGTCGAGCGCCAGCACCGCATCGCGTGCCGGCAGTGGCAGAAACAGCCTTGCCGCATAGCGCGGCCGGTCCTCCTCGCGCACCATACCGGCGCAATGGGCGAAGGCATCCCGCAAACCGCTTTCCTGGGAATCAAAATCCGTCATACCGCCAGCAGGGCTGCTGCCACGGCCCGGTTTTCCGCAAGCAGAACGTTGTAGGTGCGCACCGCAGCCCCAGTGCTCATGGAATCGGCCTGAATGAACGCCGAGCTGAAACGCTCGCGCAACGCTTTCCTGATCGGCACGAGGTCGAGGCCCGAGCCAATCAGGCAGACCTCGATGTCATCGGCCTCGGCAAACAGTGCCTCGAAGGCGGTGTCCGTCAGATCGGCAGGTTCGGCGGCGTTCCAGCCGTAAATGCCCGATGGCAGGCACATCAGGCTGCCGCGATGGCTCATCTCGGCAAAACGGAAACCGCCATTGCCATAGGCATCAATCGGCGCGCGGCCCGGAAAATGGGCCTCGCGGATTTCAATGCCGGCCGACTTCATGATCGGACCAATCAGCCGAAGTTGACCGGCTGGGTTGCCGCCGTCGCTGCCTTTTCCGCTTCCGCCTCGTCCTTGTCGACGCCCGCGACCTGTCCCGGCCGCAGCTTGAACAGGATCAGGATGGGCGCAGCGATGAAGATCGAGGAATAGGTACCGACGATAACGCCGAAAATCATGGCGAAGGTGAACGGTGCCAGCACCTCACCGCCAAGGAAATAAAGCGCCAGCAGCGCCACCAGCGTGGTCAGTGATGTCAGGATGGTGCGCGACAGCGTGTTGTTGATCGAAAGATCGAGCAATTGCGGTACCGGCATCTTCTTGTACTTGCGCAGGTTTTCGCGGATGCGGTCATAGACCACCACCGTATCGTTGAGCGAATAGCCGACAATGGTCAGCACTGCCGCAATCGAGGAAAGCGAGAACTCCAGCTGCAATACCGCGAACATGCCGATGGTCAGGATGACGTCGTGCAGAGTGGCGATGACCGCACCGACGGCAAACTGCCACTCGAAGCGGAACCAGATATAGATCATGATGGCGAGCAGCGCTGCGATAACGGCCAGCGTGCCGGTCTGCGCCAACTCGCCGGAGACCGTCGGCCCGACCACCTCGACGCGGCGGAACTCATAGTCTTCCTCCAGCGTCTGACGAACCAGCGTCTCGACGCTCTGCTCGGCGTTGTCCACCGTACCCTGGCTTTCGACCCGTACGAGGATCTCACGCGGCGAGCCGAACTCCTGCACCTGCACATCGCCAAGTTCCAGTTCGCCGAGCCGAGAGCGCACATCGGAAATGTCGGCAGTTTCCTGTTTGGCCTGAAGTTCGACCAGTGTGCCGCCCTTGAAGTCGATGCCGAAATTGAGACTGACGGCAAAAAACAGCACGATGGAAGCAATCATTGCCAGGCCGCTGGCCGGAAACGAGAACCTGCGATGCTTCATGAAGCGGATATTCGTACTGTCCGGCACGAAGGAGACCGCGCGGCCAGGCAGTTCCTTGGGGCGTTTCCACTTGACCCAGAAGGCCATCATCAGCCGGGTAAAGGTATAGGCGGTGAAGACCGTCGTGACGATGCCGATGGCCAGCGTCACCGCAAAGC
>JAGRLQ010000050.1:33778-35694 GCA_020441735.1 Nitratireductor sp. | reverse complement strand
CACCTGCTCATTGGCGAGCACGGTCTGGTCTACCGGATCCCAGTTGACCTTGGCAGTACGGCGTTCAACCAGCCCGGCCTTCCAGAAGTCTAGAAACAGTTTCTGCTGATGCTTGTAGTAGGAAGGATCGCAGGTGGCGAATTCGCGTGACCAGTCGAGCGACAGGCCCATGGTCTTCAACTGGCCCTTCATCGTCTCGATGTTGGCATAGGTCCAGTCGCGCGGGTTGACCTTGTTGTCGCGCGCAGCATTTTCCGCCGGCAGACCGAAAGCATCCCAGCCCATCGGGTGCAGCACGTTGTAGCCCATGGCCCGTTTGTAGCGCGCAACCACATCGCCCATGGCATAGTTGCGGACGTGACCCATATGGATGCGGCCGGAAGGGTAGGGAAACATTTCCAGCACGTAGTATTTCGGGCGGTCGTCGTCGTTGCGGGTCTCGAAAAGGCCGCCTTCGTTCCAGGCCTTCTGCCATTTCGGTTCGCTGACGCGCGGATTGTAACGTTCGCTTGCCATTTTCTGTCCAGGTTTAAAGGATTGGCCCGCCTTGGCGCTGAAAAGCCGGTCGGCTGCACTGCCTTTTTGCTTGTTGCGCAATGCTTGACCAGAAATGCATCGTCTGGTCAACAGGTTGCTGGAATCTAAGCGTTTTGCGGCCTCCTGCAGGCAGAATCCGGAAGGATGTCCATGATGGATGAAAGTACGGCAAGACTGGAAGCGATCAGCAGGCGTTGCGCTGAGGCTGCCGCGGTGAGCGGCCGGGATGCAGCCGATGTTACCCTTGTTGCCGTTTCCAAGACTTTCGGGCCGGAGGAGATCCTGCCGGTGCTTGCGGCTGGACATCGCGTCTTCGGCGAAAACCGGGTGCAGGAAGCGCAGGGCAAATGGCCGCAATTGCGCGAGCGCTTCACTGATGTGGAACTGCATCTGATCGGACCGCTGCAATCGAACAAGGCAGGTGAGGCTGTGGCGCTGTTCGATGTGATCGAGACCGTTGACCGGGAGAAAATTGCTGCCGCGCTCGCCAGGGAAATGGCAAAACAGGGAAAGTCACCGCGCCTGCTGGTTCAGGTCAATACCGGCGCCGAACCGCAAAAGGCGGGTGTTTTGCCCGGTGAAACCGTCGCTTTTGTTGATCTCTGCCGGGAAAAATACGGGCTGGTGATCGAAGGGTTGATGTGCATTCCGCCGTTCGACGAAAATCCAGGCCCGCACTTTGCCCTGTTGCGCAAGCTGGCTGGTGAAACCGGCCTTGGCATCCTGTCCATGGGCATGTCATCGGACTTCGAAACGGCAATCGAGCTTGGCGCTACCCATGTAAGGGTCGGAAGCGCGATTTTCGGGCAGCGCTGAGCACCTTTACGGGCGAATATCCATCACCGTCCCGGTTTTGAGACGCGGCAGCAGCTTCATCATGGCCTTGCGAGAAATGGCGACACAGCCGGCTGTGTAGGGTTTGCCGGCGGTCAGGTGAAAGAACACCGCGCTGCCGCGATTTCGGCTGCGGCGGGAGAAATTGTGATCCATCACTAGGCAGATGTCGTAAAGCCCGTCATCGCGCCACATTTTCTCGTGTGAAGCTGCAAACGGCAGGTCCACCGGCCGGTTGTAGGCGGGGTGCGCCGGATCATCGCACCAGCCATCGAAGGGTGTCAGGGCTTGTAGCGGCAGTCTTGTGGGGGGTGGACTGACCCGGTCTGCCCGGTAAAAACCGAACAGAAGTTCATAGCGGCCGGATGGTGTAGCGCCGTCGCCCTCGTGCTTGTTGGGCGATATGCCGGATTTTCCCAACAGGCAGGGAATTGCCGCATTGCCAGCCAGAAGAAGCCCGGAAGATGGGCCTTCTCCCGGCTTTCGCCGTATTTTCAGTGTGTTGTGCGTGTGGTCGATCACGCGATTTCACATTTTTCCGTTTG
>JAGRLQ010000050.1:16550-33729 GCA_020441735.1 Nitratireductor sp. | reverse complement strand
ATTCAGCCTATCAAGGCGCGGCCATGGAAACCATGGCAGAATTGCCCTAGATCAAACCATGGCCGAATCGCTTTGGATCGACAGACCGGCCAATGCTCGCAAAGTAGCGCGGAGAGAAAACATGACAGCACGGACCATTCTTCTCGTGGATGACGATGAGGAACTGCGTGAAGCGCTTACCGAGCAGCTTTCCCTTTATGAAGAGTTCGCCGTTTCGAGCGAGGCCAGCGCCACCAAAGGCATCCAGGCCGCCCGCAACGGCCATGTGGACCTGCTGGTGATGGATGTCGGCCTGCCGGACATGGATGGGCGGGAAGCCGTAAAGCTGCTGCGCAAGGGCGGCTTCAAGGCGCCGATCATCATGCTGACCGGCCATGATACGGATTCAGACACGATTCTGGGGCTCGAAGCCGGCGCCAACGATTATGTCACCAAGCCGTTCCGGTTTGCCGTGCTGCTGGCGCGCATTCGCGCCCAGTTGCGCACCCACGAGCAAAGCGAGGACGCTGTTTTCTCCATCGGGCCTTATACGTTCAAGCCTTCGCAGAAGATGCTGATCGAGGAAGGCGGCCAGAAAATCCGACTGACGGAGAAGGAAACCGCGATCATGAAATACCTCTATCGCGCCGAGGAGAAGATCATCGGCCGCGATGAGCTGCTGGAGCAGGTCTGGGGCTACAATTCCGGGGTTACCACCCATACGCTGGAAACCCATATCTACCGGCTGCGCCAGAAAGTCGAAAAAGATCCCTCCAATGCACGCATTCTGGTGACCGAGGGCGGCGGCTACAAACTGGTTCCCTGACCGCAAACAGGCAGATTACCCGGGAAAGCCGCCTGCGAGGGCGGCTTTTTGCTGCTTTCCATCGTCATAACTGTGATATGGGGCAGGCATGGCGCTTTCCGATGACATAGAACTGCTTGGAGGAATTACCCTGTTCGAGGGATTCCCGGCCGAACAGTTGCGCCTTTTGGCATTCGGTTCCCGGCGGCTGTTTCTGCGCGGCGGCGAAGTGCTGTTTCAGGAAGGCGATGCGTCCGATGGTGGCTATGTCATCGTCAAGGGACAGCTCGATCTTACCGTAATGGCTGGAAACCGGGAAAAGGTCCTGTCCAGCCAGCTGGCGGGAAGCCTTGTGGGCGAAGTTGCGCTGGTAACCAGCAACCGCCGGGTGACCAATGCCATTGCCCGCACCAATTGCGAGCTGATCTTCATGCCGCGGGAACTGTTTCTGCGCATGCTCAGGGAATATCCCGAGCTGGCCGCTTCCATGCATCAGCGTCTGGCGGATGCGGTGCGGCTGATGATGAAGGATATGAGCGAGGTCCATCACAAGATGGCAACGATCCCGAATCTGCATTTGGCGCCGGAGCCACAGGATGGCGAAAGCTGACCATCCGGTCCGGTGCGGACCGGCAGGTCAGTCGATATCAAAGCGGGCAATGACTGGCACGTGGTCGGAGGCTTTTTCCCAGCCCCGCGCCTCGCGCAAAATGTCAATGGACTGAAGCCTTTCGGCCAGTTCCGGTGCGCCCCAGATGTGGTCAAGCCTTCGCCCGCGGTCGCTTTCCGCCCAGTCGCGCGCACGATAGCTCCACCAGGTGTAAACCTTCTCCTCCAGGGGAATGTGCTGGCGGATGAGATCGCGCCACTCTCCCCTGTTCATGACATCCAGCAGGCCTTCGGTTTCTACCGGCGTGTGACTGACGATCTTCAAAAGCTGTTTGTGCGACCACACATCGTTTTCGTAAGGGGCGATGTTGAGATCGCCGACCAGGATTGACGGCCGGTTCTTGTCCATCGAACGCAGGGCTTTCATCTCATCGACGAATTTGAGCTTGTGGTCGAATTTCGGGTTCCTTGCAGGATCGGGCTCATCCCCACCGGCGGGAACATAGAAATTGTGCAGGTTGATCACCTTGCCGCCTGCCTCGAAACAGGTGGCGATGTGGCGGGTATCCCCCATGGAGACGTAATCGATGGAGTTTATTTCCGAAAGCGGCCGTTTCGAAACCGTGGCGACGCCGTGATAGCCTTTCTGGCCGTGAACGGCTTGATATTCGTAGCCCAGCTTGTTGAAGACCTTGGCCGGAAACTGGTCGTTCATGCATTTGATTTCCTGCAAGCACAGGATATCGGGCTCATGTTCGGTGAGCAGTTTCTCGACAAGACCGGCCCTCAGCCGGACCGAGTTGATGTTCCAGGTGGCAATGGAAAGCGGCATGGAAAACTCCATTCAGAGGTGCCGCAATCTGCCGGTTTGAATCTGTCGGTTCAAGGCAAAGAAAAAAGCCGGGTGACATTTCCCCGGCTTTCTCGAAACTGCTTCTGAAGACAGGCCCTAGTTCTTGCGCCTGTACTCCGCCTTGTTGATCTGGAACATCCGGTTGGACAGTTTCACATTGTTTTCGACATTGAATACCGAAACCGAGGTTTCCTTGCCCTGTGCATCCTTGATGGTCCACTGGCGGAGCTCGAAGGTTTCCGGTTCGAACTGCAGGGTGATGATGGAATCACCGAAAATCTGCTTGTCGCCGAGCACCACGGTGGTCAGGTCGTCGCTGACCCTGACGTCCAGAATGGCCTTGTCACCGATCTGCAGCTTGTCGTCGAGCAGCAGCTTCAATGGGGTGTTTTTCAGCGGGTAGGAATCAAAGGTCTTCAGCTTGTTGTTGACCACCATCACCGCAAGCCCGTTGGAGACGACCTCGATCGGAGAGGGCTCTTCATAGTCAAAGCGAACCTTGCCGGGCCGTTTGATGGCGAATGTACCGCTGCTTTGCTCGCCTTTCGGGCCGAATTGCAGGAACTCGCCCTTCATGGTGGGCACATTGGCATAGTGTTCGCGCAGCGCTTTCAGCGTGTCGGCGCGAATATCTGCGGCGCCGGAAGTGGCTGCCAGAAAAAGCAGTACCAGGGTGGCAGCGATCCGGTGAAGGATTGCCGGTATTGTGAAAGCCGGGTTGGGGGTCTTGATCATTCTGTCACTCCAGCGGATCCGGGAAGCGGTCCCGCAATTCAGGTCAGTGCCGGGCGGACATGTCGCCCCGTGATTGGGCCAAATCAAGGCGGTTGCTCACTCCCGCCCGATTTAGATGGTCTCGTCCTCGCCGGGAACGAGGATTTCCCGCTTGCCTGCGTGGTTGGCGGGGCTGATCAACCCTTCCTGCTCCATACGCTCGATCAGGCTGGCAGCCCGGTTGTAACCAATGCCCAGCCGGCGCTGGATATAGCTGGTCGACACCTTGCGGTCTCGCAGCACAACCGCCACTGCCTGGTCGTAAATATCGTTCGAGGAGGCCAGCGGGTCGTCCCCGCCACCGCCGATGGCACCTTCGCCTTCCTCTTCTTCCTCGGTAACGGCATCGAGGTATTGCGGCACTCCCTGGGTCTTCAGGTGGTTGACGATCTTTTCCACTTCGTCATCGGCAACAAACGGTCCGTGAACGCGCTGAATGCGTCCGCCGCCTGCCATGTAGAGCATGTCACCCATCCCGAGGAGCTGTTCTGCGCCCTGCTCACCCAGAATGGTGCGCGAGTCGATCTTCGAAGTCACCTGGAAGGAGATACGGGTCGGGAAGTTTGCCTTGATCGTGCCGGTGATGACATCGACCGATGGGCGCTGCGTCGCCATGATGACGTGAATGCCGGCGGCGCGGGCCATCTGGGCCAGCCGCTGGATGGCGCCTTCAATGTCCTTGCCGGCCACCATCATCAGGTCGGCCATTTCGTCGATGATGACGACAATATAGGGCATCGGCTGCAAGTCGAGTTCTTCGGTCTCGAAGATCGCCTCACCGGTCTCGCGGTCATAACCGGTCTGGACGGTTCGGTTCAGGCTTTCACCCTTCTTGCGGGCTTGTTCGAGGCGCTGGTTGAAGCCGTCAATGTTGCGCACGCCGAGCTTCGACATCTTCTTGTAGCGCTCTTCCATCTCCCGGACGGTCCATTTCAGGGCAACAACCGCCTTTTTCGGGTCGGTTACCACCGGCGTCAGCAGATGGGGGATGCCGTCATAGATCGACAGTTCCAGCATTTTGGGGTCGATCATGATCATCTTCACCTGATCGGGTGTCAGGCGGTAGAGGATCGAGAGGATCATCGTGTTGATGGCAACCGACTTGCCCGAACCGGTGGTGCCGGCGACGAGCAGGTGAGGCATTTTGGCGAGGTCGGCGATGACCGGCTCGCCACCGATGGTCTTACCGAGCACCAGAGCCAGTTTCTGCCTGGTTTCCTCGTAATCCTTCGCGGAGAGGATTTCCCGTAGATAAACGGTTTCACGGCGCTGGTTGGGCAGTTCAATGCCGATGGCGTTGCGGCCGGGGACGACAGCGACACGGCAGGCAATCGCGCTCATCGAGCGGGCGATATCGTCTGCGAGCCCGATAACACGGGAAGACTTGATGCCCGGTGCGGGTTCCAGTTCGTACAGGGTAACGACCGGCCCGGGGCGCACATTGATGATCTCGCCCTTGACGCCGAAATCCTCCAGCACGCCTTCGAGCAGGCGGGCATTGGCTTCCAGCGCTTCTGCCGAAAGCGAGGCGTCCTGAACTAGGTTCTTTGCTTCGCCGAGGAAGGAAAGCTGCGGCAGTTCGAAACTTTCAGCAAGCTGCAGGGATTGTTGTGCCTCGCGAACGACCCGTGTGCCCTGCACCGGTTTTGGCGCAGGTTCCGCAACGCGGCCTGAAGGCTGCATGCCGGCATGCTGAGCCTGCGGTGGGGCCTGCTCGGCCCACTGGTCGGCAATCTCGTCATGTTCGTGCGGATTGTATACGGTTTCTCCATAGCCGGGCGCGGTTTGCGGCGCAGTGATGAAAGCGTCACCCTGTCCGTTGCCTGCGACAGCCGGAGCGGTATCAAAGCCGGGTTCGCTGCGGATTTCACTGTGGATGTTTTCAAGTCCGTCGTCCGGCGGTGCGGTCAGCGTGCTCCACAAGGCACCGATGCGGGCTGCAATTCCAGGTTTCGCAGCAGGTTCGGAGTGCATTTCGGTATCGGCGGCGCTGAGCGCGTCAGGTTCTGCTGCATGTGCCCGCGATTGCCTGCGGCGGCGCTGCAGCAGACTGCGGGCGACCAGCCAGAAATGCGCCAGCGCACCAAGAAACCAGCCGGTGGTTTCCTCTTCCTCGAAGACTTCACCGGTGTCGGGATCGATGGTGAGTGATTTGGTATTGCCTTGTCTCAACAGCAGGCCGGAGGCGTACAGGGTGAGCAAGGTTGCAGGAACCGCCAGCACGGCGAAGAACAAGGCTGCAACGAAACCGGCCGGATAACCGCCGAAGATCATGGCGGGGAGTTTCAGGATGATATCACCGGCAAGCCCGCCGAGGCCGGAAGGAAGCGGCCAGCTTTCAGGGCGTTGCAGGCAGGCAAAGGCTGCGGTGGACACCAGTACGGCACCCGGCCAGGCAGCGGCGCGGCGGCGCATGGTGCTAACGGGTTTCTGAATCAGCTTGAGCCAGCCCCAAATGGCAGGCGGGACAATGAGTATCAGCGCGGCAAGACCAAAGAACTGGATGGCCAGATCGGCAAAGACAGCGCCCCAGACGCCGCCGGCATTCTGCACCTCACGGCCATTGGCATTTGAGAGACTGGGATCGTCCACGGACCAGGTTGCAAGACTTGCAAAAGCGATGGCGACGGCAATCAGCAGTGCCAAACCCAGCAAAACGCCGATCTGGCCGGAAAATCTGCTGGAATAGGTTTCTCCCATCTCCCCGTTGCCGTTCGAGAAATCCGCATGGTTAGCCGTACTGGCTGATCGCATGGTATCCGCTCCTGGGTCATTTCGGCGCCTTTCAGGAAGCTGCCGGAATGATTTGCCCGTCCCTTGACTTGTTCAGCATTCAGGCTTCCCGGGGTTCCCTGAAAACCTGATACGCCCATGGTTGCAGGCATGTTTCAAAGAAGCCCGCAGAATGATGTGTTCCAACCTAGCGGCGGAAGGTTAATCACCTGTTAACCATGGGTAATCGCAAGCAGCGGAAAATGCAGTCTGGACATAAAGAAACGGAGGCCCTTGCGGGCCTCCGTTCTTCTTGCCTGGGCAGGCGCTGGCAGGGGGCGCGAACCTCCTGCCGGCTGGCAAGAAATCGATTCGCTCTAGTTGGCAGCGAATTCGGGATAGGCTTCGACGCCAATCTCTGCCTTGTCGAGGCCCAGCATCTCTTCTTCTTCCGATACCCGGATGCCGACGACGGCCTTGAAGATGAGCCAGACAACCACGGAGCAGACGACCGTGAAGATGCCGTAGGAGGCTATGCCGATCAGCTGAACGCCATAGGACGTCCCGGAGTTGGAGAGCGGCACGATGAAGGTTCCCCAGATACCGGCAAACAGGTGAACCGGTACGGCGCCGACAACGTCGTCGATTTTCAGTTTGTCGAGCAGCGGTACGGTGAACACGACGATCACGCCGCCAATGCCGCCGATGAACACGGCCTGCATCACGCTCGGTGCGAGCGGTTCTGCGGTGATGGCAACAAGGCCTGCCAGTGCGCCGTTGAGCGTCATCGTGACGTCGACCTTCTTGTAGATGAGCTGCAGCAGGATCATGGTGACGACCACACCGGCAGCGGCAGCCATGTTGGTGTTCACGAAGATGCGTGAGACGTCGGAAACGTCACCGATCGTGCCCATGGCAAGCTGGGAAGCGCCGTTGAAGCCGAACCAGCCGAGCCACAGGATGAAGGTGCCCAGCGTGGCGAGCGGGATGGAGGAACCCGGCATCGGGGTTACACCACCAGCCGAATACTTGCCCTTGCGGGCTCCCAGGATGATGGCACCTGTGAGAGCTGCCCAGCCGCCGACCGAGTGAACGAGGGTCGAACCGGCAAAGTCGGAGAAGCCCATTTCAGACAACCAGCCGCCGCCCCACTGCCAGGAACCGGCAATCGGGTAGATGAAGCCGGTCAGCAGGACTACGAAGCCGAGGAAAGGCCAAAGCTTGATGCGCTCGGCGAGCGTGCCGGAGACGATGGATGCAGCGGTTGCCACGAACACCATCTGGAAGAACCAGTCGGAAGCGGTCGAGTAACCGGTATCCAGCAGCGCTGCGGAATCTGCGCCTTCAAGGCCGACCGGATCCATGCCGTAGATCAGCGAGAAAGAGCCGATGTAGCCGCCATCGACGCCGGTATACATGAGGTTGTAGCCGATCAGCCAGTACATGATGCCGGCGATGGAGTAGAGGCCGATGTTCTTGGCGCACTGCATGGAGACGTTCTTCGAACGCACCAGACCTGCTTCAAGCATGGCGAAGCCTGCAGCCATCCACATGACGAGAAAGCCGCCAATGAGGAAAAGCAGGGTGTTGAAGATATAGGCGGTATCGGCGGCTGCGGCCGATGCGGGTGCTTCGGCCGTGTCCTGGGCGGCCGCACCGGGTGCAAACAGCATAAGTGCAGCGAGGCCGGCAAGAAGCGCACCGCCCGTCAATAGAGCCCGGTTGCCAAAGGCGTCCGGTGCAAATGTTGTGGTTTTCGATCGCATGTTGCTATTCCTTCGTTTGATCGTGAGTCGTGCCGCTTACAGCGCCTCGGCGTTCTTTTCGCCGGTGCGGATGCGGACCACTTCCTTGAGGTCGAGGACGAAAATCTTGCCGTCACCGATCTGACCGGTTCTGGCGGTCTCGGCGATTGCCTCGACAGCCTTGTCGGCGATGTCTTTCTTGACGGCGATTTCCAGTTTCAGTTTGGGAAGGAAATGAACTGCGTATTCTGCCCCCCGGTAGATTTCGGTGTGACCCTTCTGCCGTCCGTAACCCTTCACTTCGGTCACTGTCAGGCCTTCAATCCCCAAGGCTGTCAGCGCTTCGCGAACGGCATCGAGGCGGAACGGCTTGATGACCGCTGTTATGAGTTTCATGTTTCACCCATTCATGCAGGAGCCTGCGCCGCAGCCGGCTCTCTCGGTTTCTCTGCCCTGCAAACCCAAAGGCCACAGGTGTGAACGGGAAAATAGAATCAAGCGGCGTGCCAGTTTTGAAAAAAACTGGCAACACATTGATTTTACTGGGGAATATACCGCATACTAGAATCCGGCATGCCGCAGCGCAGAAGAAATATGCCTAATTAATAGGCAGGATTAATAATTTGGTAACTTTTTGGGCAGCGCCTTGATGGAGACTAGGAGCCGGCTTTGTGTGCGGGATCGCGCAGCCGTATCAGGCCTTCCTGGGCGGCGGATGCGACCAGTTCACCATCTTCGGAATAGATGCTGCCACGGGTAAAGCCCCGGGCGCCTGAGGAGTTGGGACTGTCCTGGGTATAGAGATGCCATTTTTCCATATCGATGGGCTGGTGGAACCACATAGCGTGGTCCAGGCTTGCAACCTGCAATGCCGGATCAAACACCGCCCGGCCATGAGCATAAAGCGAAGTGTCGAGCAGGGTCATGTCGGAGGCATAGGCCAGAACAGCTGCCTGGATGGCCGGGTTTTCCGGCAACGGGCCGGTGGCGCGAAACCAGACATGCTGGCGCGGCGGGAGCTTCTTGCGGGAAATATAATGGGTGAGATCGGTTGGCCGCAATTCGATGGGCCGTTCGCGCTGCCAGTACTTACGGACATTTTCCGGCGCATGATCGATGAATTGCTCGGCCAGCTCCTTCTCGCTGGCAAGTTCTTCGGGGCGCGGCACGTCTGGCATGTCGATGGCATGCTCGAGCCCGCCTTCTGCAATCTGGAAGGATGCCGACATGGAGAAGATCGCATGGCCGTGCTGGATCGCCACGACCCGGCGGGTGGTGAAGCTGCCGCCATCGCGGATGCGATCGACTTCATAGATGATCGGGTTTTCGGGGTCACCAGGGCGCATGAAGTAGCCATGCAGGGAATGTACCTTGCGTTCAGCTTCCACGGTCCTCTGGGCAGCCACCAATGCCTGGCCGATCACCTGACCGCCAAAAACCCGCTGCCAGCCGACCTTGGGGCTTATGCCTCGAAACAGGTTTACCTCGATCGGTTCCAGATCGAGGGTGGACAGCAGGGTTTCAACGGCTTTCGACAACGTAAGAACCTCGATTTTGCAGCATATGCGACGATTTGGATTTGCGGCTGTGATCGACTTGACCGGGCGCTTGTCGTAGCATGAACGCCATGAATAGCAAGAATTCCGGACAACCGGCGCGCAAGGGAAAAGCCATGGGCAGAACGCCTTCAGACAAGCCCTATGACATCGTCGTGGCAGGCGGCGGCTATGTCGGTCTTTGTGTGGCGGTAGCGATTGCCGAACAGGCGCCGCGGATGCGGATACTGGTGGCGGAGTTTGCCGATGAAAGCGCGCTGGAACGCGACGAGCGGGCTTCCGCAATTGCTGCTGCGGCCTACCGGATGTTGAAAACGCTTGGCGTCTGGGGGGAGATCGAACCTGATGCCCAGCCCATTCACGAGATGATCGTTACCGATTCGAAGCTGAGCGATGTGGCAAGACCGGTATTCCTGACCTTCGGCCAGATTCCGGATTCGGATGACGGGCAACCTGCGCCGGGCACCGATGCTGAGCCGTTTGCGCACATGGTTCCCAACCGCACCATGGTGCGCGCCCTGCGCAAGCGGGCAGCCGAGCTTGGTATCGAGCAACGCTACTCGACCGGCGTTTCCGATTTTGCCGAGGGCGAGGCTTCCATGGGTGTGATGCTGACAAGTGGCGAGGAAGTGCGATGCAAGCTTCTCGTTGCTGCCGATGGCGTGCGCTCGAAACTGCGCGAAATGGCGGGAATCAAGGTGGTTCACTGGCCGTATGACCAGTTCGGCATCGTTACCACGGTTGCCCATGAGCGCGATCATCATGGCCGGGCGGAGGAGCATTTCCTGCCTGCCGGTCCGTTTGCGATCCTACCGCTGAAGGGCAATCGTTCCTCACTGGTATGGACCGAAAACAGCCGCGATACCGAACGGCTGATGGCGCTGGACGATTTTGCCTTCGAACTGGAACTGGAGCGCCGGTTCGGTCACAAGCTGGGCGAAATTTCGCTGGACGGACCGAAGAAGGCTTTTCCGCTCGGGCTGACGCTGGCTCGGGAAACGGTAAAGAACCGACTCGTGCTGGTGGGGGATGCGGCCCATGGCGTGCACCCGATCTCCGGCCAGGGCCTCAATCTCGGTTTCAAGGATGCCGCGGCCCTTGCCGAGACGATTGTCGAAGCCGACCGGCTGGGGCTCGATATCGGCCTGTTGTCGGTTCTGGAGCGCTACCAGATGTGGCGGCGTTTCGACACCGTGCGCATGGGTGTAACGACCGATGTGCTGAACCGGCTGTTCTCCAACGATAATCCGTTGTTGCGCATTGCGCGCGATGTGGGGTTGGGCATGGTTGAACGGATGCCGGGCCTGAAAAACATTCTGATAGCCCAGGCGGCCGGCAATCAGGCGGGCAGTCCACGGCTGCTGCGTGGCGAGCCGATCTGAAAAATCAGCGCTTTCCGGTGCGTCTGCTTGTCAGCGCGGCGATCTCGCCTTCCGTCAGGGCCCTTGCCTCACCGGGAACCATGATGGGAATCCCGTCGCGGATGGGAAAGGCAATCCGGGCACCCGGAGAAACAAGCTCATTGTTCTGCTGCGAATAGGTCAGAATGCCACCTGAAACGGGGCATACCAGCGTGGACAGAAGATGAGGATCGGGTTTCGGTGTATCGGGCATGGATTGAAGATTACCTGCCGGACCCGGCGTTTGAAAGCCGATTGCTGGACTGATTACCGGGCTGGTTACTGGATTGCCGAACTCCCGCCGTCTCTGGCAAGGGCGATTTCAGTGATGGCGATCAGCGTTTCCGCACGGGTGTTGAGATCGTCGGCTTCCAGCAGTGCCTGTTTTTCGGCCGGGCCGTAAGGCGACATCATGCAGAGGGCGGTAACCAGCGTTTCATCATCGGTCTGCTCGATGGTTTCCCAGTTGGCATCCATGCCGTTGGCGGCAAGGTATTTGCGTAGCGTTCCCAGCAGGCCGTCGCGATCGTTCAACGTTGCCTCTTCCTCGCTGCGAAACCCGAAATCGAGATCCTCTTCCCGTACATCAAACCGAACCTGCCGGAATCCGTTCAGCAGATCTTCTTCCTTCTCGACGGTAAACCGGCAAATACCGGTCAGGTTGATGGCGTAACGACCATCGCCAGTTTCCTGGAATGCCGTCAGCCGGCCGATGCAACCCATGGTGCAAAGCGCCGGCTCGCTTTCATCGGGGCTCCCGGCCGGATCAGGCTGGATCATGCCGATCAGCCGGTGAGTGGCGAGGGCATGTTCCGTCATCGCCAGATAACGCGGCTCGAAAATGTTGAGCGGCAGATTGCCGCCCGGCAGCAGGAGCGCGCCGGACAGGGGAAAGATCGGGATGGTCTCCGGGAAATCCAGCCTCGCCCGGTATTCTGCATTTCCTGCTCTCATGATGCCATTTCCGATTTTTGGTCGTGTCATATCCTGCAAGCGGCTCTGCAAACCATATGCAACTCCATCCTAGACATGGTGCATCAGCTTGCGAACTCAAGGGCTGCCGGCAGCAGGGTATTCCTGCTCCGTACTGGCCCGTAGCGATCAGGAAAACAGCAGGGAAGAAAGCTTGCGACGCGTTGCCAGGGTTGCCGGATCTGTCGGGCCCCAGGATTCGAAGAACTTCAGGAGCTGGGTGCGGGCGCCATCTTCCTGCCATTCCCGGTTCTTGCCAATGATTTCCAGCAGGTGATCGGCAGCTTCCTCGCGCTTTCCTGCACCGTTAAGGGCGATCGCAAGGTCAAAACGTGCCTGATGATCGCCGGGATCGGCTGCGAGCTTTGCTTCGAGCTCGGCAAAATCACCGACCGAACCGGCCTGTTCGGCGAGATCGATGGCAGCGCGCAAGGCTTCCAGCCCCTGATGGCCGGAGACTTCGCCCGCCATCTCGAGGACGGACTTCGCTTCCTCGATCTTGCCTTCCTTCACCAGAAGATGACCGTATCCGGCCAGGGCATCGGCATTATCGGGCTGCTGTTGCAGAATGGCGCCGTAAATTCCGGCTGCTTCGCCTGCCTGTCCCTGTTCTGCCAGGTTTGCGGCCATCTCGAGTGCCTCTTCCAGCTTGGAAGGTCCGGAAGGCCCCGCCAGTTTCTCGATGAATTTGGCAATTTCCTGCTCAGGTTTCGCGCCCATGAAGGCGTCCCTGGGCTGGCCGTTGACGAAGGCGACGACGGCAGGGATCGACTGAATGCCCATCTGGCCAGCAACTTCGGGATGTTCGTCGATGTTCATCTTGACGAGCCTGACCCTGCCATTTGCCTTTGCCACGGCTGCTTCCAGCGCGGGGGCCAGCTGCTTGCAGGGACCACACCATGGCGCCCAGAAGTCGACCAGTACCGGCACATCCCTGGAGCCCTCGATGACTTCCGTCATGAACTCGGCGGTGGAGATATCCTTCACCGGAGCAGGACCGGCCGGTGTGCCAAGATCGAGCGTGACGGGCGCAGCAGCGGGCTGTTCCTGTGATGGTTTCTGGTCGTAGTTGACGCCAGCCGAGAACTGGCTGCCAAATCCGTATTTGTCTGTGCTCATGGCCGGTATCCCGTATTATTCCGGTAAATCGCTTTCCACCCCGGACAGTTGGATCACCTCCGCCGGATGGCCGACATGCTCCAGAAAGCGCAACAGGTCTTCCCGGGAGATGGTGGTTGTCTTGTCGTTGATCAATGGGTGGCAGTTGATCTGCGCATTTTCCAGCAGCGGCTCGTCGATGATGACCTTGACGCGGTTTTCACGGTCATTCACCGGCGCAAAGGCGTTGACGGAGCCGGGTGTCACGCCAAGCAGTTCCATCAGCATCTCTGCATTACCAAAGGAAACACGGCCTTTTGCGCCGATAAGGCCGTGAACCCGGTTGAGCGGGATCTTCGCGTGATTGCCGGCAACGATCAGAAAATAATTGCCCTTCTTGTCCTTGAGAAACAGGTTCTTGGTATGCCCGCCGGGAATCATCGCGGTGACGTGCTCGGATTCCTCGACCGTGAAGACCGGTTCGTGATGATGGGTTTCGTGCCTGATTCCCAGTTCATCCAGAAGGCTGAGCAGTTCTTCGGGGCTGGTTGGCATTGCCTGTTGGTTGGAACTCATCAAAACACCGTATTCGCCATTATTGCCATCTGAATTGCGGTGCCTGTTTGGGCGGGATCAAAAACCATGTCAACCGTCAGCCAGGCTTCGACGTAGTCCGGATTTGACGGCGCATGATCCCTTTTTACCATTGCGGATGGAAATCTGCATACCGTGGTTCAGGCGGCAACAAAGTGGTTGCAATCAACTTCGGATTCGGCCATAGAGGCGCGGTCGCGCACCCAGGTGCATGCGGCGGTTGAGCGGGTGTAGCTCAGGGGTAGAGCACAACCTTGCCAAGGTTGGGGTCGTGGGTTCGAATCCCATCGCCCGCTCCAGATTTTCCAACCCAGACATTTCCGTAATCGCCCTATTGGGCGGTGCTTGCGCATGTCAGCCGTGCTCGCGGAATGGCCCGATGCGTGCAGGTCTTGCATGCTCGCTGCCCATACCGATTTGGGCCGGTCATGCTGTGACGGATTGCACACCGCTCACGCTGCGAACGGTCTAAACCTTGGGCACCGGTGCTTGAGCAGCAAATCAGGTACCGGCTCATTGAGAGCTTCCCTCTCGGGAACAGGCCGCCGGGTTCATCCAATAACGCCCCAAGTGGATGGATTTGTGCGGCCTGTACTCCGTTTCAGGCGGGCTTTAGAACCCTTCGCAGTTTTCCGAAAGCTGCTGCTGGACGGATCGGGTAATCTTTTCGCCTGTAAGCTCGAAGGTTTCCTCGAACAGAACCTCGTTGGACGGAAACCGGTAACAGACCTCGACGGCAATGGCGTTATTGCCTGTAGCCTTGCCTGGCCGCGTCAGAATTTCAGCATTCTTGTTCGCTTCCGCCCAGGCGTCGAGCGAATCGAGAAACTCATCCCTGGTCTGGACAATGCCGAGATCGCGCAGGTCGATCCGTGCATCGTCGGCGAGCACGTCTTCAAGCGCGGATCGATCGACTGCGCCAAGCGCTCCGTACCAGGTTTGAACCGGTGCCGGCAGATCGCCGTTGGCGGCGGCAGGGCCGGTCATGGGCAGAACAGCAGCGTTTGTCAGCAGGGCTGCAGCAACCCAGATGAACGGTGTGGGCATTTTGGTCAAAGGCGGCATCGGTTAACCCCTCTCAGGCAGTGTTAGCCGGTCGATGTTCAGCGACCCGGCCGGCTGAAGTCGCCGCTCTCGGCGTCCATTACCCACAGTTCTCCGGTGGAAATGTCAAACCACGCGCCGTGCAGGGAAAGCTTTCCCTTGCCGGCGAGGATGTTAACGCAGGGAAAGGTCATCAGATTGGCGATGGAGTTGCGTATGGAGATGCGTTCCAGCGCGGTTTGGCGCTCTGCCCTGGTCAGCACCCGGGAAGAGGAAACCTGTTCGGTAAGTGGCGCCAGCATGCTCATCCACTGGCCGATGAAGTCGCCCGGAGAGAGCGGCTTTTCCGCCGGGTCGAGCGCTGCTGAAATACCGCCGCAGCGGCCATGACCCATGACCAGGATGTGTTTTACGCGAAGTGCCTGAACGGCAAATTCCAGCGCTGCAGATGTGGCGTGATAGGTGCCGTCGGGTTCGTAGGGCGGGACGAGGTTTGCCACATTGCGAACGACAAAGAGCTCTCCGGGGCCGCAATTGAAAATGGTTTCCGGCGCGGCGCGGGAATCGCAGCAGGCGATGACGAGGATTTCCGGCTTCTGGCCGGCTTCAGCCAACTCGCTGTAGCGCTCGTGCTCGGCAGCGTAGCGGCCATCCATGAAATCCCGGTATCCGGAAAGCAGGCGTTCGGGAAAGTTCTTCATCGGCATTTCTCTTCAATTCACGCCCAGATGGCGATGGGCAGTCCGTTTGCGTCGCGTTTGTATTGTTCCGGGTGCGGATGGGCAAGTCCCTGTTGCAGGCGGCAGGCAATGGCGAAACAGGCACAGGCATCGATAAAGTCATCCTGCGCAGCTTCAGCGGACCGGAAGTTGGCAGCAGCGGTCTTCAGAAAAAGCCGATCAAAGCCCAGACTTTCCAGCAGGGTTGCCCGTTCTGCGATTCCCGCCGGGTTGACCCGTGACTTGATCTTCTTCGGCAGTTTCATAGCCTTGCCATGGTTCAGCGTGGTGAAGGCAAACTCGGGGTGACATTCATAAACGGCAATCCCGGCCAATACCGGATCGGTTTTTGCCTGCAACAGGAATTGGTCCAGTTCGCGGATTTTGGGAAACAGGTTGAAGGCCTGTTTGGAGACCTTTTTCGGCGGGTTGGAGGTTTGCTGCGCCAGTTCGCAGGCCTCGCCATAGGTATCGGCGTAAACTGCACTGCGCGAGGGTATGGAAAACACCGAGGATTGGCGGGAACCGAGAAAGGGCCGGACGGCCTGTTCCGGGCCCCTGCCGCCACCGGTGATCTTCTCCGGCAGGCCGATCGGCATGTCCACGGCGATGATGGCCGAAGGACCGAGTGCAGCCGCAGCATCCCCGATTGTGGTAAAGAGCGAAACACTGGCGGCAGCCATCGCCGAATCACGATCCCCGCTGCCGCTGACATCGGCATGGACGGCAATCCATCCGGCACGGCAGCCGTCCAATCCCGCAAGGATGGCGGCAGGCTGTCTCGCGGTTTCAGATAACCTGTTCTGCTGCATGGCTTTCAGACCAGCTTGCGTGTGGAAACCATGGCCATGGGTCGCTGGATCGAGATCGCGTCGGTCTCCAGCATGAGCTCGTCGCTGCCGCGTTTGGCGGCCTTTGCCACCAGTTCGAACACGCTGGCGGTGCTTGCCTGCAGGGCCTTGTCCTGCGGTTCGCCGTCGAGCAGGCGTGAAAGAAAAAGAGCGGCAACAAGATCGCCCGGCCCCTTGGGCGGGTTTTCGACTTCGCGATGTTCGGCGAGCATGGCCTGATTGCCGTGAACCAGCAGATTGGCAATGTTGCCGCGCATCATTGCGGGGATCGAGGTTGCCAGAACAGTTGCCGGAGCAAGGTTTGCGGCGGCCCTGCGGGCATCACTGGCGTCGGAGATGGTTTCCCCGCTCAACCACTCCAGTTCAAAGCGGTTCGGCGTGAGAATGTCGGCCTTTTTTGCCAGATGATCCCGAACCGCGGCGGCATTTTCCTTAGGCACATAAAGCCCGCCATCATCACCCATGACGGGATCGCAGAGATGAACAAGGTCCGGGTTTTTCGCTTTCAGACGAGCAACAAGCCGGCCCGCACTTTCTGCCTGGGCTGCGCTCGCCATGTAGCCGGTGAGAACGCCACCAAGCTCGCCAACCCACTTTGAATCTGCGAGATCGCTGAGCAAATCCTCGAATTGATTCTGATCCGGAACGATCCGGGTCGCGGTACCATGGCCCGGATGATACGGCAGAATAATGGTGGGAACCGCCCAGACAGGATGCCCGAGCATCTCAAGGGCAAAGGCTGCGGCGCGGTTACCAACCGATCCGCGCACCACATGGCTGGAAATGACGATGACCGGCTTCTTCATTCCAGCCGTGCCTGCTCAAAAAACGTAGGTGATCAGAAGATAGATCACCAGCGCGATCATGGCGATCCATCCCAGCGTGCGGCCAATACGTTTTCCCAGCACCTCGACCGGGTCCATGTCTTCGTCGGTTCCATCCTTGCCGGAGATGTTCCTGCGGACCAGATCAGAGGTTCGGGCCATCGAGGAGGTGGCGACGGTTTCCGATTCGCGCTCGATGCGTTCCAGAATCCGTCTTGATTCTTCGGCACGGGCTTCGTCATCGTCTCTTGCTGGCCGTTTACTCTGCATTGGGAGGAACCTCCATCCTTTGACCGGCCATGCCTTGGTCTGTTCGGGGCCTGTTCGGGCCACGATACAACAGGACGTTCCAAAAACGGAATCCTCTGTTGGCGATGTGTCACAATCCGGCGCGATGTTATCCAAATCGCCTGATGTGAGAGGTGTTTTCGAAGTTTAATCCGCTGCGAGGATTGAACCGCAGGTAGCTGGTATAATGCATGTTTTCCTGTCATAGTCTGCATGGCTGCCGGGTTGATGCCTTTGCTGAGGGAAGACCGGTGTGCCCCGATGCCGGAAATCCCGCCGGCGCGGATTCGGGGTGGGGAGGATGACTCGTGCCTGAGGAAACACCGCCAATGGCCGGTGGCAGAACGGCGCAAGGT
>JAGRLQ010000050.1:0-16440 GCA_020441735.1 Nitratireductor sp. | reverse complement strand
CCGTATTTTGTCTCCCGGCTGGCGGAGGATCCCGCACAGGGTCAGGCAGTCTGGACCTTCGGCATTGCAGCAGCAGGTCTGGTCATTGCCGTTCTGTCGCCAATTCTCGGCTCCATTGCCGATCAGACCGGACCGCGAAAACCCTGGATCGCCTTTTTCGCCGTCATCAAGATAGCGGCGTTGCTCACACTGTGGATCGCCGAACCCGGCGCCAACCTGATTCTGGTCGTTTCGATATTTGCGCTGGCCATGGTGTCGGCGGAGTTCTCGATCGTTTTCAATGACTCGATGCTGCCGCGGCTGGTTTCGAAAGAGGGAATCGGCAAGGTCTCCAATGTCGCCTGGGGACTGGGTTATCTGGGCGGCATGATCGTGCTGATTGTCGTGGTGGGATTCCTGGCTGCAAGTCCCGACACCGGCAAGACCTTTCTCGGCCTTGATCCCCTGTTCGGCCTCGATCCTGCAAAGGCCGAAGGCGACCGGATAACCGGCCCCTTGTCGGCAGTCTGGTATTTCATTTTCGTATTGCCGATGTTTCTGTTTACCCCGGACAGCGGGGGGCGGCGAAAAATCGGTGAAGCCGTCAGCCGCGGACTTGCCGAACTCAAGACAACGATCAAGGAAGCACGCCAGCGCGCCGGCGTTTTCCGCTTTCTCGTAGCCCGGATGATCTATCAGGATGGGGTCAATGCCCTGCTTGCACTTGGCGGGGCATTTGCCGCCTCGATGTTCGGATGGCTTACGACGGAGATCGGCATCTTCGGCATCATCCTCAATATCGTGGCGATCCCCGGCTGCTTCATGGCGGCATGGCTCGATACACGGTTCGGCTCGAAATGGGTGGTGACGTTTTCCATCATTGCCCTTTTCATTGCCACGCTCGGCATCATTTCCACGGGTCCCGGCTACACGCTGTTCGGCATGCTGCCGCTTCCGGGCGAAGACAGTGGCGGTCTGTTCGGCACCCCGGCTGAAAAGGCGTATATTGTCTACGGGTTGTTGATCGGTCTTGCCTTCGGTCCGGTGCAAGCATCGTCGCGGTCCTGGCTGGCGCGCAGCGTTACCGAAGACGAAGCGGGCCGCTATTTCGGTCTTTACGCCTTTGCCGGCAGGGCAACGAGTTTTCTGGCGCCGCTCATGATCGGGATCGTCACCTCGATCACGGTTTCCCAGCGCGCCGGCATGGCCGTCATTCTGATCTTCCTGCTGGTGGGCTATCTGATCATTCGCACCACGCCCTATCCGGCGGACAATCCTGAAGACTGAGTCAGATCAGCGTCAGTGCCGGAAATGGCGCATGCCGGTAAAGACCATGGCGATCCCGGCTTCGTTGGCCGCAGCGATGACTTCTTCATCGCGCATGGAACCGCCCGGCTGAATAACGGCGGTTGCGCCGGCCTCGACGGCCGAGAGCAGACCATCGGCAAAGGGAAAGAAGGCGTCGGAGGCAACCACGCTGCCGATGGTGGCCGGCTCTCTGGCGCCAGCCGTTTCTGCTGCATCCATTGCCTTTCGGGCGGCAATTCTTGAAGAATCTACCCGGCTCATCTGGCCCGCGCCAATGCCGACGGTCGCTTCGTCCTTTACGTAAACGATTGCGTTGGATTTGACATGCTTGGCGACGCGGAAGGCAAACCGCATGTCGGCCAATTCGCGCTCAGTGGGCTGGCGTTCGGTAACCACTCTCATGTCGTCGGGTCCAATGCGGCCATTGTCGCGGTTCTGAACCAGAAAGCCGCCGGAAACGGTTTTCACCGCCACGCCGGGTGCAGACGGGTCGGCCAGGCCGCCGGTAACGAGCAGCCGCAGATTGGGCTTTCCGGCGATGATGGCTTTCGCCTCGTCGCTTGCCGACGGCGCAATGATGACCTCCGTGAAGATCTTGACGATCTCGGTGGCGGCCTCGGCGTCCAGTTCCCGGTTTGCCGCGATGATGCCGCCAAAGGCCGAGACCGTGTCGCAGGCATACGCCTTGCGGTAAGCTTCGGCGAGGCTACCTGCCGCTGCAACACCGCAGGGATTGGCGTGCTTGATGATGGCAATCGCCGGTGTATCGGGGGCAAACTCGCTGACCAGTTCGAAAGCTGCGTCGGTATCGTTGATGTTGTTGTAGGACAGTTGCTTGCCCTGACACTGTTCGGCGGTGGCAACGCCCGGGCGCCTTTCCTGATTGCGGTAGAACGCGGCCTGCTGATGCGGGTTTTCGCCATAACGCAGCACTTCGGCACGGGTTCCGGCAATGGAGAAGGTCTTCGGCAGCGGATCGTGCATCTGGCCGGCAAACCAGGAGGCAATTGCCGAATCATAACGTGCCGTCAGCGCGTAAGCCTGTGCTGCCATCTTCTTGCGGAACTCGAGTCCGGTTGCCCCGTTACCGGTTTCCAGTTCACCGGCCAGCAGATCATAGTCCGCGGGGTCGGTGACGATGGCGACGTAGGCATGGTTTTTTGCCGCCGCGCGGATCATTGCCGGGCCGCCGATGTCTATGTTCTCGACCGCATTGGCATAGTCCGCACCCGAGGCAACCGTTTCCTCGAACGGGTAGAGATTGACGATGACCAGATCGATCCCCTCAATCGCATGATCCTTCATTGCCTCGGTATGTTCCGCATCATCGCGGATTGCCAGCAGCCCGCCATGGATTGCCGGGTGCAGGGTCTTGACCCGCCCGTCCATGATCTCGGGAAATCCGGTGACGTCGCTGACATCGGTAACCGGAAGCCCCGCATCGGCGAGGGCCTTGCTGGTGCCGCCGGTGGAAAGCAGCTTGATGCCTGCGGCATGAAGTCTTTGCGCCAGTTCGACGATTCCGGTCTTGTCCGATACCGAGAGCAGTGCGCGCCTTGCCGGGACGCGGTCGGGTGCGGGAATGTTCTTTGATTTGACGGACATGATTTCGGGCCGGTTCTCTTTGACGGGAAAAGGAAGTCTTTGCCGCAGTTATCACGGCTGCCCGCAAGCGATAACCGTTCTTTGGTCTTAACTGGCGCAAATGCACAGATTTGCGCTGCATCATCCCCAACCCGGCTACTGCGTCATCGACTCGCGAATCAGGCGCCAGCGAATTTCCGGTGTAGCGTCCACATCGCCCTCAAGAACGATCTGGGTGGTTCTGCGGGTACCGGACACCGAGGCAAAGAAGACACTTTCCTCGACCTTTGCGTCCCAGTCATCGCAGATGAAGCGCCAGGAACGGCCATTGCCGCACATCAGCAGAATGTCGGAACCCCCGGCATGGCCAGCGCTGACCGACGGATGGAGGTGAAAGCGAATGGCAAAACGGGCATTGCGACTCTTCTCCAGCAGCCTGCCCTGGCGGTCCGTGAATTGGTCGGTTGCCTCGATGCGGTTGCCATCGCTGGAAAGCCTGAGCGTGCGCTGATGGATAATCCCAAAGGAGCGGTAATATCCGTCATGACTGGCGGAGAAGCCGAGCTCGCCCGGACTTTCGATGCGTTCATGCGTTACCCGGCGCGGTGTGGATACGAAACGGCTGCCAAGCAGGCCGGCAAACCAGTTGCCGGCGTAGATACGTGAAGAAGAGGTGTCATTGATCGTGGCAGTGCTGTGGGCTGCCGTGGACCGCGCCAGAGCTGCCACGGTCTCCGGTTCGCCGGTGGATGCAGCACCGCAGTTGACGATAACCGGATTGTCGCCACTCGACAGTTCAATGGCGAGTGCGCCGGCATGGGCCGTTCTCGACAGACTGCCGGGTGGTGGACTGCCTGTGTCGGCCAGCAAAATGGTGTCGCCAGCCGCCAGCCGCTGATACCCGCCGATAGCTGCAGTGGGCGACACGGTGCCCGGGCTGTCATCGTATTGCAGCAGGGTCGCCAGCAGGTCGCTTCTGGTCGCCGACATGCCGTTGAACCGGGCGAGTGTTCCGTCGCCAAGGACAAAGAATTTCATCGCCAGCATCAACCGGTCGATGGCCGAAATCAGGGTCGCAGAAGGTTCGATGCCGGCACTGGCGTGGGACTGGCGCAGGGGTAGCAACAGGCTGAGCAGATCGGGAATGACGGCCGGGTTGCGGGAGATGTGCATGCCGTCTTCGCGCAGTTGTTCGGCCAGTTCGGCATCAAGCAGCCTTGCCGCCCGGTTCAATTGCTGCTGCTGCCCGTCGGCGCAGATCGAGGCGTAGGCCAGGGCGATGCGTGTCAGCAGGCGAGGCAGGCCGGGATCGGCCACTGCATAGTGGTGCTTTAAAAAGCGGATGTGAAAGCCGATCGATTTCAGCCACTGCTGATACTGGCGGGGACTGATCGCTTCCAGAATGCCGACGCTATGGGCAAACCAGGTGATCAGGCGCCGTGCTGCGGTCTCCGGCTCCCAGGCGATGGAGTGGGTGCGGCTGAAGCGGTGGTTGAGCCAGTCGCCGAGCAGGGCTGCCGCGTTTTGTCTGGGTAATGCACTGCCGTCTGCCTCAAGGTGCCGGAACCAGCCAAAGGCATGCAGTTCGCGTTGCCAGCTTCTTGGCGTATCGTAGAGGGTGAACGGGTCGCGCCCACCGGTTTCGACAAGTTTGCCTGCAAGAAAAAACCGGCCTGCGTAGATGTCCTGGGCGGTGGTCGGATCGATGGTGCGCAGGTCCTTCGGTGCAATCAGCAGGCGGCCGGGTGTGGCTGCCGGCATCAGCCGATTCAACAGCGGCGGGCCGGCAATCCGGTTGACCGTGCGGCGTATCGCTTCCCTGACAGCAAGTCCCGTCGCAGAAATTTCCTGACTAAGCACTCGGTTGTTCCATTAGCCGTATCGCTGTGATTCGGGCCGGCCCTCTTCCCTTTTTGTTCATAGCCCATTGGCAGGTCATATTGAATATTTGTCTGCAACCGCGCGACGGCCGATTGTCAGATAGAAGGGGATTTTCTGAAGCAGGCGCAAAAGAAGCCATCCATCCCGGAACACTCGGGATTGCCAAGATCCAGGTGATGGAGAAGGGACCGGAAATCTCCCCGCCCGTTGATGCAGAATTCAAGGCCGGGCAATGCGTTGGCTGAAAGGCGGACGGTTTCAAGTCCGGCAATATCCGTGGCTGCGACCAGATTCTCCCCTTCGGCTTTCAAGAGGGAGCAGTTGGCGTAGACGAGTATGCCGCCGGGACGCAGCAGGCTGGCTGCCTTGTGGATCATAGCCGTCTGAAGCGATACCAGTCCGGATATATTTTCCTCGGTAAAATTCCATAAAATATCGGGATGCCGGCGTATTGTTCCGGTAGCGGAACAGGGAGCGTCGAGAATGATGCCATCAAAAACCTGTTCGGGATTCCACTCCAGCACGTCGGCACACACCACGTCTGCAGCCAGTGCGGTGCGCTTCAGGTTTTCCTCCAGGCGAACGAGTCGGCGGGCGGAAATGTCGACTGCCGTAACCCGGGCGTTCAGGCCGGCAAGCTGCATGGTCTTGCCGCCGGGTGCGGCGCAAAGATCGGCAATCGCCTTGCCGGCGATGCCGCCCTCCATGCAATGATTGAGCAATCGCACCGGCTGGGCCGCCGCAATGTCCTGAACCCACCAACCGCCTTGTGCATAACCGGGCTGCTCTGGCACCGGCACCGTGCTGACGAGCCGCCGGCTCTCACCGGGCAGATTAATCGTTTCGGGAAGGGTTTCGCCAGGTCCCGGCTTGCTGCTGATGTCCAGTGTCGGTTCAAAAGCAAATTGCCGGGCCATGGCCCGGACCTTTTCCTTGCCGTGATCGCGCTGCAATTGTTTGGAAAGCCAGGCCGGAAAGAGGGAAACGTTTTCTGTTTCCTGGCTGAGGGCTTCGATCTGACTGACTGCCTTGCGCAGCACTGCATTGGCAAAGCTGCGGAAACGGGCTGTGGCGGGGTTTTCGCCGACAAGGGAAACGGCGATGTTGACGGCTGCCTGATCGGGAACCTTCATGAAGGCAATTTGCGCGAGCGCTGTTTCCAGCACGGCGTGAAGATGGGTTGCGCGTTTCGGCGGCGGCCGGTCCCAGCATTTGGCGAGCATTGCCTGAAGACGGCGGCGGTGGCGCAGCGTGGCAAGCGTAATGGCCCGCGCGAGCGCCTGATCTGCCGCATTGAGCGCAAGATAGGGCCGGTAGCCCCGTTCGGCATCGACGAGATCGTCGAGACTTGCCTGTTTTTCCGTGACAAGCACCGTCATGCCGGCGGCGGCCAGCCTGCTTTGCGCTCCCTTGACACTGTTTGCCGTGGGCACTCTTGCAAACCTCCTGCTGAACGCGTTGTATGGGGTGAAAGTTGCGGGATGAAAAGCCGTAATTCACCCTAATGTCGCCGGTCAGAAAGATGAAACACGATGCGGGATAACGAGAAGAAATCCGGAACGCCTGCTGCCGCGCAGCCGGACGGTATTTCGGATGCGGCCCGGCGGGCGCTGGCGGAGGCGGAAGAACGCCGCAGGGAGGCCCGGAAAAAAGCGGAAGCCCGGCCGAAGGAAGTCAATGGCCGGGACGGACCCGATCCGGCGCGTTATGGCGACTGGGAGAAAAAGGGTATCGCGATCGATTTCTGATCGTGGCGCGCCCGGTGGTCAGGCAGCCAGCGCTTCGCTTACCCGTTTGCGGATTTCCGGCAGGGTGAAGGGTTTCTGGACCACATCGATGATAACGCTCGAAAGGTTCTCGGCCCGTTCACGCTGATTGGCGTATCCCGTCATCATCAGGATTTTCTGTCCCGCTTGGGCTCTGGCAATCGAATGGCTCATTTCGATACCGTCCATCACCGGCATCTGAATGTCGGTCAGGACGAGATCGAAGCCGTTTTCGTTTGCGATGAAGAGTTCGAGACCCTCTTCGCCGTTTTCCGCTTTCACCACACCGTGACGATCGGTTTCCAGTGCGCGGGCCACGAATTCCCGCACCGATTCATCATCTTCCACCAGCAGAATTTTTGCCACTTAAGCATCTCCCGTTACGACGCCGACAAAGGGTAGTTCCCTGAAAGCGTGCCCCACATCCATTCCGTATCCGACAACGAACTTGTCGGGACATTCAAACCCAACGAAATCAGCCTCGATCGCCGTCTTGCGCCGCATGGACTTGTCCAGCAGGGCGATAATGGCAACGCGGTTGGCGCCGCGTTCGAGCATGAGGTCGCGGGTGAATTTCAGCGTGTTTCCCGATTCCAGAATGTCGTCGATCAAAATAACGTCGCGCCCCGCGACTTCAGTTTCGACGTCTCTGAGAAGCCGCAGTTTGCCGGCTTCGGTTCCCGCGCCGTAGCTTGAGACCGAGATGAACTCCACTTCAGGCGCCATGCCGGCGCGGTGGAAGGCGCGGATAAGATCGGCGGCGAAGACGAAGGATCCCTTCAGGATGGAGACCACCAGAATGTTCTTCAGCTCGCTCAAGGCCACTTCCTCGGCGATTTCGGTAATTCGCCTGGCGATATCTTCTGCGCTGAAGAGAACTTCGATCTTCTTGTTGCGAACAATGGGCATGGCGTTCTCTTATTGTGGTGTGGAGCCCGACTTTGGAAGGGGCCTGGTAAACGCTACGACGGAACGGGCGCGTCCCGAGGCGTCGATCGATGAGGTGATGAAGCGCAGTTTCCCGTCCGGTTTGATGCTGCCTGCCCCGGTGCGATGCTGCCAGCTTTGAACGACATGGCCGTTTTCATCCTGAAGCTGGATCACCACATCGCCAGGCGTCTGGCTGACCGTGGCGGTGTTGCGTATCTCGCCGAAAATCGTGACCACTGTCGAGCCCGACTTCATGATGCGGGTCATGGAAACATCGGACACAGCGAGCTCCCCTGATCTGCTGCCTGGATCGATCGATGCCGTGGTTACGGGATCGATTGCCGCCTGCTCCATGCTTTCTGTCATGGCGATGAAGCCGGTGGGAATGGTTATGGCGAGGGTGAAAACCGATACGACGGCTGCGATGGTGCGGGTCAGCGGCACGGAGGTGCTGAGATCCCTTATCGACATCGGTGTGCTGGAAGACCAGCTTTTTTCGTCGGAAGACCGGGGCGTGAAGAAGTCTCCGGTAATGGCGCTGGTTTTGCGAAAATTGCCGGAGAAGCCGGATTTTCGGCGGCTGTTTTTCGATGGGCTTTCTTCGAGGCATGCAAGATCGCGTCCGCCTGTGGCCGATCCCTTTTTGAGATCGGCAGAAAGCGGTTCGTGGTCGATGGTTCTGATCTGCTGACGGTGCCTTCTCATTGCCTGCTTCACACTTTCAGATTCCCGGAATGACGGATTTCCGGACTGGCTGCCCTCATACATGGACGCCCGTACGGACCCCCGTCTGAATACCGGCCTGAGCACTGGCGAATCAGTGCCGGAACGCAATAAATGCAAGCATCTGACTATCGCCCAATCCTTAACGTATTGTTAACCATGATTAACGCACAAGGCGGTAAGGTGCGGATATGGGCGCCGCAAACACGAATGGAGCAGCCAGGTGATTCAGTTCGAGAATGTCGGCTTGCGCTACGGCTTGGGACCGGAGGTTCTCAGTGACCTGACATTCGATGTCGGCGCCAACTCGTTCCAGTTTCTGACCGGACCTTCCGGTGCCGGCAAGACAAGCCTGTTGCGGCTGATGCTGATGTCACTCAAGCCTACGCGGGGCGTGGTTCGCCTGTTCGGACGCGAAGCGGGACGCATCCCGCGCAACGACATGCCGAAACTGCGCCGCAAGATCGGCGTGGTGTTTCAGGATTTCCGCCTGCTTAGCCACCTGACGACCTATGAAAACGTCGCGCTTCCTCTCAGGGTCCGGGGAAAGGAAGAAAGCGAATACCGTACCGATGTCGCCGAACTGCTGAAATGGGTAGGATTGGGAGAGCGCATGCACGCACTGCCACCGGTTCTTTCCGGCGGCGAGAAGCAAAGAGCGGCCATTGCCCGCGCGTTGATCGATCAGCCGGAAATCCTGCTGGCCGACGAACCCACCGGCAATGTGGACCCGCCGATGGCCCGGCGGCTGCTTCGCCTCTTCATCGAGTTGAACCGTTCGGGCACGGCGGTGGTCATCGCAACGCATGATCTTGGATTGATGGATCAGTACGAGGCCCGGCGCCTGGTGCTGACCGAGGGCAGGCTGCATATCTATGACTGAACAGCGTCAAACATCCGCCACCAAAGAAGATACTTCCGGTCATACGCCGCAATCCGGTTCGGACCGTAAAGGGGGCCGCGTTCCCTCCATTCACAGCGGCAATTCGCTGGTGCCGCGTGAAGGGGTCGCAGGACAGGCGCTGCTGACGGTGATTGCCATCATGGCCTTTCTCGCCTGCCTGACCTTTGGTGCCGTGCTGCTGGTGCGCGATACGGCGCGTGGCTGGCAGACGGACATCGCCAAGGAAGTAACGGTTCAGATTCGGCCATTCGAAAACGTCGATATGGAGGCTTCGATCCGTGCGGCGAGCCAGCTGCTTTTGTCGTACGAAGGTATTTCGAAAGTTACCGTCCTCAACGACGACGCGACGGCAAAACTGCTCGAACCGTTTCTGGGTTCGGGCCTGCAGGTCGAAGAATTGCCGATCCCCAAGCTGATGACGGTTACGCTTGCGCCGGACTCCCGGCCGGATCTGGAAACCATCCGCGAGCGGCTGGCAGCCGAGATTCCTGGTGCCTCCCTGGATGATCACCGCAACTGGGTCGACCGCCTCAACAACATGGCAGGAACAACCGTGGCTGCGGGTGTTGTGATCTTTCTGCTGGTCATGACCGCAACGGTCCTGACCGTGGTATTTGCGACGCGCGGCGCCATGGCGGCCAATCGTGAAATCGTTGATGTGCTGCATTTTGTGGGCGCCGATCATGCCTTCATTGCGCGCGCTTTCGAGACCCATTTTCTGCGGCTCGGGATGATGGGGGCATTTGGTGGCGGACTGGCGGCGATCTTCGTCTTTCTGGGATTGGGCGTTTGGACCTCGATGGCCCGGGCGACGCCACAGGGCGATCAGGTCAGCGCGCTGTTCGGCACGTTTGCCGTCGGTCCGTGGGGCGTGCTCGGTATCGTTCTGGTGTCGGTCGCCATTGCGGTTCTGACGGGGCTGACGTCCCGTTTTACAGTAATGCGCCATGTGGATCAGCTGGAAGTCTACAGAATGAAACCCTGATCCCCGCTGGTTAGCGCAGGAGACCGGCGGCAAACTCTTTTCAAACCGGATGAAAGACGCTACGCCACGAGTCTGTTCTAACCGGAGCCGGCCCGTGCTGCATCTTCGTTCCGCGCTTTTTACCGTCCTGTTTTACATCAGCAATGCCGTGCAGATGATCTTCTGGTCACCGGTCTTCTTCATCATGCCGAGGAGCGATGCCTGGAAGGTGGCCAAGAGTTGGGGCTACAGCCATTTGTGGCTGCAGAACGTCATTTGCGGCACGCGGTACGATTTTCGCGGTCTTGAAAACATCCGGCCCAATGCCAACCAGCTGATTGCCTCCAAGCACCAGTCGGCCTGGGAAACCTATACGATGATCCTTTTCTTCAAGGATTGCAGCTACATCCTGAAGCGCTCGCTCATCTACATACCGGTGTTCGGCTGGTACATGGCAAAGATGCGAGTGGTGCCGATCGACCGCAGCCGCGGCAAGGAAGCGCTGAAGTCGATCACCAAAAACGCGCGCCACCACATGGCGGAAACCGAGCGGCAGATCATCATCTATCCGGAAGGAACGCGCAAACGCCCCGGCGCTGAACCCTTCTACAAATACGGAATCACGCATCTCTACGGCGATCTCGACGTGCCGGTGCAGCCGGTGGCGCTCAACTCGGGGCTTTATTGGGGGCGGCGCTCGATGGTGGTGCGACCGGGAACAATCATCATGGAGTTCCTGCCGGTGATCGAGCCGGGCCTTGCACCTGAACGGTTCGCCGACAGGCTGGAAACTGTCATCGAAGAAGCGACCAACCGGCTGATTGCCGAGGCGGCTGCCTCCGATCAGCCCCCTCCTCTGGCTGTCGAACTGGTGCAGTCCGGACAGGTTTCCGCCACGGGCTGATGCCAGTAGGCAGGCTCAGAGCCGCCCGCACAATTTCTCCAGCAAACGGTCGCGAATGCCGAGTTTGTTGAGAGACTCAACGGTGTTGAGCACATAGTCGCGGTTTGCGCCGGATTTGCCGACAGCTGCCGCCACGGTTGCTGCAAGCCCGTCCAGGGCTTGTGGCGGGGCGTATTGCTCGTGGCTCCTGTCGACGACGTAGGTTAGGGCCGGCACTTCCTCTCCGCTGACCAGCCTGACCTTCAGCCATTTTTCCAGATAGACGTGGGTTACCAGCTCGCGCTCCCGTAGATAGGCGATGACCACATCGCGTTTTTTGCCGCTGACAAGCCTTGCAATACCGTGGCAGGAGCCGCCGTGGTCGAGGCCGAGAACCAGCCCCGGCTGTTCCCGGGTTCCGCGGTGAACCCAGGAATGCACGCACAATGCCCTGTGCTTGCCATGCAATGTGGCCTTGCGTTCCTCGAGGAACTCGAAACCCGGCCGCCAGATCAGCGAACCGTAGCCAAACACCCAAAAATCACCCATAACCAAACCACGCGGGAGTTCGAATCGCTCTTGCCGGAAAAGCGCTCTGGTTGCCACAGGAACCCCAGCGCTGTCGAATCCGGAACTTTCAACGGATGAGCCAAGCCATGACGGAAAACAAGGCTGATTCCAAGCCTCGCAGGCGAAGTTCCCTGATGGGGAAGTTCTGGTTGCTGGTTGGGGTGATCGTGCTTCTGGCTGCGGGGCTCTGTGGTGCCTGGTATTACGGCGCCAACCGGCTGGAACAGGAAATCGCTTCGCTGAAGCAGCGCCTAACGGACGACGGTGTTGCTGCCGATTGCGAAGGCCAGGAAATTCGCGGCTTTCCGTTCCGACTCGGCGTCTTCTGCAACACGTTCTTCTATGCCGATCCGGTCAAGGGCGTTACCGTTTCGGGCAATGCCATAAGGTCTGCTGCGCAGCTTTATCGCCCCGGCCATGTGGTGAGCGAAACCGACGGTCCGCTGAAGGTATCCGCGCCGGGGCTGGTGCCGCTCCTGCTCGATTGGGAGAAATTACGGTCGAGTGTTCGTGTCTCGCTTTCGGGCCTTCGGCGCAGTTCGCTGGTTGCCGAGAACATCCGCGTTTCGGCGGATGATCTGGGCCTCGTCGATCTGCTGGGAACCATGCAGGCGCTGCAGTTGCATCTTCTGGCCGGGGATGAAAACGGCAACAATGCGCCGCAGGATCTGGTTGCCAGCGCAGACATCAAGCGCTGGCAGATCGACGATGGTGGCGCTGGCCTGATCGAACCGGTGGACTTTTCCCTGTTGGTGACCATTCGAGATGGTCTTGCCATGGCAATGAGCGGCCAGGACCCGCTGGCAATCCTGCGCTCGCAAGGGGGGGAAGCCGAACTGGCGGGCATCGAGTTTTCGACGGGTGATGGCGGCAGGCTCAGGGCAAGCGGACCGTTGCAGCTTGGCCGCAATGGAAAACTTTCGGGTGAACTTGAACTTGATCTCGATGACCCGCAGAAACTGGTCAATTACGCGGCGAGCGTCTTCCCGCCTGCCCGCGAGATGCTTGGCGATATAACCTCGTATCTCGAAGCGTTTTCTGCCAGCACCGGCGGGAAGGCAAAAATCCGCGGGTTGAAGCTCACCTTGCGCGACAACAAGGTGTTGCTCGGCTTTATCGAACTGGCCGAACTGCCACGGTTTTATTGAGCAATCAGTCGCCTTGGGAATAGGGCCGGAACAGCGTGTCCTTCAGCTCGCCCTTCGGCTTTTTCGGCTGCTGGGAGATGTGTTCCTTTTCGATCACCTTGCGGCGGGTCGAGCGGCTGACCGAAAACAGGTTTTCCAGCGTATCGCCGTCTCCCGCTTCGATTGCCCTGGCACAGGCTTCCATATCGGCAATAAAATTGCGCAGTGCTTTCAGCACCGGCTCGCGGTTCATCAGGAAAATATCGCGCCACATCACCGGGTTGGATGAGGCAATGCGGGTGAAATCCTTGAAGGCTCCGGCGGAGAACTGGATGACCGGTGAATGATCTGCCTCTTCCTGTGCCAGGGCGGTGTGGAAAATCGAGAAGGCGGCAAGATGGGGTAGATGGCTGGTGATCGCCAGGGCCGTGTCATGGCGCGCCGGGCTCATGACCTCCACTTTCGAACCCATTCCCTCCCAGAACTTGCTGGCGGTTTTGATGGCGGTTTGATCGACGCCTTCGGGCGGGGTGAGGATACACCAGCGGTCGGCAAAAAGACGGGGAAGGCCGGCATCGGGGCCGGAGAACTCGGTACCGGCCAGAGGATGGGCGGGAACGAAGTGAACGCCATCGGGAATGAGCGGCAGGCATTCCTCGACAATGCCCTGTTTGACCGAACCCACATCGGACAGAATGGCACCGGGCTTCAGCACGGAGGCAATCTCCGAGACAACCTCGCCATAAGCGCGCACGGGCACGCAACCGATCACCATGTCGGCACCGTCTGCCGCCTCTGAAGCCGTGTCGACAACGCGTGCTTCGCCGAGACCGAGCTCCAGCAGGCGCTTTCGAACCTTCGGGTCGGCATCGGTAATGACGGTTTCCCGCGCCAGCTTGCGCTCATAGACAGCACGGGTGATCGACGAGCCGATCAGCCCCTGGCCGATGATCGCAAGCCTGCCGATGACCGGGCTCATGGTATCAGCCTCCCGCTTTCGCCAGAAAGTCTTTCAGCGCGTCGACCACGGCTTGGTTCGATTCCTCAAGGCCGACCGTCATGCGCAATGCGTTGGGAAATCCGTAGCCGGTAACAGCACGCAGGATAAGCCCTCTCTGGGTCAGGAAAGCATCCGCTTCTTTGGCGCTTTTCCCGGCTTCATCGGGAAAGTGGATCAGAATGAAATTGCCGACCGACGGGGTAACCCGCAGGCCGAGGCTTTCCAGCTCGCCGGTCAACCATGTCAGCCATTTATCATTGTGCTCGATGGAACGGTCGATGTGGCTGCGATCGCGCATGGCGGCAGCACCTGCCGCGATCGCCAACGCATTGACGTTGAACGGGCCGCGCACCCTTTCAAGGGTCTGGATGATTTCCCGCGAGGCATAGGCCCAGCCGATCCGCAGGGCTGCAAGGCCATGAATCTTCGAGAAGGTCCGGGTGACGATCACATTACCTGCAGAAGCCGCCAGCTCCATGCCCGACTCGTAGTCGTTGCGGCGGACATATTCGGCATAGGCCGCATCCAGTACCAGCAGGGTGGAAGCCGGCAGGCCGGAATGAAGCCGGCGCACCTCGTCGATGGGCAGGTAGGTGCCGGTCGGATTGTTGGGATTGGCGAGGAAGACGACCCGCGTCCTGTCCGTTACGGCAGCAAGAATTGCATCGACATCAGCGCGCTCGTCCGTTTCCGGCACGGTGACGGGTACGGCGCTGTTTGACAAGGCAACGATACGGTACATCAGGAAGCCGTGCTCGGTGAAGACAACCTCGTCACCGGGCTGCAGGTAGGCGCTGCCGATCAGCGACAGAAGTTCGTCGGAACCATTGCCGCAGATCAGGTTTTCCGCATTGAGGCCGTGGACCTCGGCGATTGCCCGCTTCAATTCGGCAGCCGAACCATCCGGGTAGAGTTCAAGCTTGCCGGCAAGCACGGCAATCGCATCCTGTGCTGCCGGGCTGGGACCCAGCGGCGTTTCGTTTGAAGAGAGCTTGTGCAGCTTGACCCCGGCTGGTGCCGAGGACTTGCCGGGGACATAGATGTCGATATCCATCACGCCGGGTTTTGGCTGCAATCTACTGGAACTCATTGGTCCGCTTCCACTTGTTACCGATTTCCGGCAAGCCGGATCCTATGTATCTGGAACACGCTCTAGGGTATCGCGCTGGCAAAATCAAAACATGAATCGGCCTGCCGACACAGCCGGGCTGGCGCTCTAGCCCGCCCCGCCCTGCGCTTTGCGGGTATCATGGCCGACGCGCGCGCCTTGCGGTGCGAGAACCGGCACCGGCACCTTTTTCGTCTTGCGGGCTTTTGCGGGGATTCCCTGATAGAGCCGTTTGCTGGCGACTACCATATGCGCTCCGCAGAAGATCGGCCATATCCTTCGCGCCACGCGTTCGATGAAGGGGTAGAGCTGCAGCAGCCAGGCGATGCGCAAAGGAGGAAAGTTGAGGCAGCTGTCCCAGTGGGAAGGCGTCAGTTTGGCTTTACGCAGCAGCGTTGCCAACTGCCCGCGCGAGAAGGGGCGCCCGTTTCCAAAAGGCGTATGTTCAAATCGGGTCCACAGGCCGCGCCGGTTGGTTGCGACAAGAATGAGTTTTCCCTCCGGCACCAGGACCCGCCAGATTTCGTCGAGCACGTGGATCGGGTCAAAGGTGTTTTCCAGAACGTGCACGACCACCACGCACTGCACCGAGGCGGTTGCGAGGGGCAATTCGTCATCCTCAACCAGCGCGGTGCGGCAGGTTGTGCCCAGGGGCCACTGCACGGCACCCTGGCGCGACGGCATCAGCACAATTGCCTTTTCTTTTGATTCCAGCAGCGCATTGAAAAACGGGATCGGATAGCCAAGTCCCATGATGTCGATGTCCGAGGGCAGGCCGCCATTGCGGCTCAGGGCCGCGTTGATCGACGCCGCCGCCCGCCGGCCAAGCGGCGTCGCGTAGAATTCCCTGAGATCGACAACATCAACAGACATGACCCAGAACCGGACCTGTGTTTTCAACCGGCAGCGGCTTGCCGCCTGCCAGGGTGTTTCAGCCGGTCATTCCATAGACGATCAGGGCTTGACCGGCAAAGTAGAGAAACCAGACCAGATAGGGCGAGAGCCGGCGCAGCAGGGTATTCGTCAGCGGTGTGAACCGCTCCTGGGCAAGGATGATGTCGGAAATCATGAACAGGGCTATGCCAGCCAACACGATCTGGCCGGGATTGGCGGCCTTTGCGGTAAACGCCATGGCGGCAATTGCGACGGCATAGATGACAACCGGGATTTTCAGGCCATTGAGATAGGGCCAGAGCCGCAACAATACGGATGCAATCAGCGCCAGCAATATCAGCCCCAGCAATCCCATGTCCGTAGTGAAGAGCTGATCCGTCGATATCAGTGACAGGAAGTGGGTGGTGTAGAGCAGATGGCCGATCAGAAAAGCACTGAGGCCCAATAGAAAATTAGTTTCACCTTCAAGGGAGAGAAACCAGTCGCCTGCTGCGCAGGCGACTAGTGCCAGAACGATCACCAGCGGCAGGCCTGCCACCAGAGCGGCGACCGCCAGCAGGACCACCGGCGCGGTCTTTGCCGTGCTGCGAAACAGGTTTTCGGAGCGCTGCATGATAAAAACACCGTAAATCAGTGCAATTACGGAAGCCGCGAAAACAAGCAGATTTGCCGGTGTTGCCATGATCCCCATCATCATCCAGCCGAATATTCCCGTATCCCTCCGGCAGTCCTCAGCATAGGGACTAGCATTTTCAATTGCCAAAAGGATACAGGGAAATCAGCTCGTCACCTGACAGCGGTGCCAGTCCTCGAAACTGT
>JAGRLQ010000049.1 GCA_020441735.1 Nitratireductor sp. | reverse complement strand
ACCCGCAAGGGCAAGCAGGTGATGAACGTCAAGCTGCCCGACGAGGCGCTGCTTTGCGTGCCCGTGGCCGAGGGCGACGATCATCTGGCGGTGGTCGGCGAAAATCGCAAGATGATCCTCTTCCCGCTCGATCAACTGCCGGAGATGACCCGCGGCAAGGGGGTGCGCCTGCAGAAATACAAGGATGGCGGCACCAAGGATGCCCGCACCTTCAAACTTGCCGACGGGCTTTCCTGGTCCGATTCTGCCGACCGTACCTTCACCAGGACGAAGGAAGAACTCGCCGAATGGATGGGCGAGCGCGCCCAGGCCGGCCGCATGGTGCCCAAGGGCTTCCCGCGGAATGGAAAGTTTTCGGGGTAGGCAGAGCTTCAGGCACGGCAATCGCAAGTTTACTTTCCGCGACGCAGACAATATACGCTTGCCGTCTCAACAACCTTCGGGAAGCATGAGTAAGATGATTCCGCTCTCTTTCACATTCGCAGTTTCGCCTCCGCCGCCCGCAAAATAAGGCTGTTGGCCGCGTGCTGATGCGCGCCGGAAAACAGCCTTTGTGAGAGTTCGGGGAGACCGGCCCGGCCCTGCTGCACGCAGGTCACCGGTGTGCCGTGTCGTGACCGCGCTCTCATCCTCCAGAATTTTCAAGATATTGCCCCCCTGACTGGGCATCCGGCTGGCTGGCCGTGATGCCCTGTCAGCGGCCGCATGGCTGTTGAGAGGCCATCCCACATGTCAAAACTGTCTCCTCTTCTTGTCCTGAGTCTGTCTGCGACTCTGCTGATGCTGGGCGTCGGAATGATTGTCGCGCTCCTGCCGCAGCGCGTTCATGAAATGGCCGGCACGCTCGAAAGCGTCGGCCTTGTCGCCGCCATCTTTGCCTTCGCCTATCTCCTTGCCCAGCTTCCGGTCAGCCTTCTGTCGGATTGGCTCGGTCCGAGATGGTTCCTGGTGATCGGATATCTGCTGTGTTCGGTATCAGGCATCGTGTATTTCTTCACCGGGACGCCCGCCGGCATCTATTTCGGCCGCGTCATTCAGGGGTTGGGCGAAGCGCCGATCTGGGCGCTCGGACCCGCCATGCTGTCGCTTGCTTATCCTTCGGCCAGGGGGCGCATGATCGGCATTTACAATGCGGCAATCCATATCGGCCTGACATTGGGCCCGCTTCTGGGGCTGCTCATTGCATCCGGCTGGCAGGGCCGTCTGCCGTTTTTCGTTTTTGCGGTGCTCTGCCTTTCAGGCGGTGTTCTGGTGCTCTGCTTCCTGCGGCAGGCAACAATCCCCGGAGGCGGTGCGAGGCCCGGCTTTCGGCAGTTCCTTGCAGTGCTCAGGACAAAAGCAACCCTGATCACGCTGACCGGCGTGCTGATCTATGGCGCAGGTTATGGGGTGTTTCTGACGGTCCTGCCTGTTTCCCTGACAACAACGCACGGCTTTGGCCCGACGGCGGTCAGCCTGCACTTCGTGCAGTTCTATGCGGCGATCAGCCTTTCACAGATCGTCGCAGGTGCAAGGTCGGACCGCATCGGCAGGCATGGCTTTCTTGTCTGGGGCATGGTGCTGGCTGCCGCAGGTGTCGCGTTGTTTCCCTTTGTGCCTGGTCTTTGGGCCTTCCTGCCGCTGGGAGCGGCCAGCATCGGACTTGGCATGTTCTGTGTCGCTTCGATTGCCGGCCTCAACGACAGTGTGCCGGATACCCTGAAAGGCGCGGTGTCGGGTACCTATTACCTGTTCTGGGGAGCGGGTTACGTCCTTGGTCCGCTGACAATTGGCGCCGTGGGCACAAACGCACCGGTGACGGCATTCGTCGTGCTTGCCGTCCTTTTCGGCCTTCAGGCCGTCGTGTTTCAGGTCACAAGGCAGTGACGGACGGCACGAAAGGCAGCCTGATTGGGTGTGCGGGGCCGTTCTCGACCCCGCCACCCGCATCTCGATCGTTTCGGCAGCAACTGCCGTGCCGCCCCGGTTCTCGGTCTGATTGCTTTCGCTGCCGTTACGGGAAATGATGGAGGGATGTGTCACCGGATTCTGCAACAGCATGAAGATCGACAGAAGAACCTTCAATCGTGGCGTGGCAGCGTGCGCCATCGGCGGTCTTTGTGAGCCCGCCATGGCCGCAGCTGACCGGAGCAATCCTGCTGCGCTTGGATTCCGCCAGCCGGAGGAAGCAAAACCGCATGCGCGGACATTCATGCAGTGGCCAAATTCTCTGGAGGTTTACAAGAACCGCGCCGATCTGGAAGCAGTGCAGGAGAAGATTGCCCTGATTGCCGATACGCTTTCCCGTTTCGAGCCGGTCGTCATGCTGGCGGATGGCGCGCTGCATGCCGAAGTCGGTGAATGGGTGTCTTCAAAGGACATCGAACTGTGGGATGTGCCGACGGAAGACTTGTGGTGCCGGGATGCGGGGCCGTTGTTTCTGCTTGATGACAAAGGCAGGCTCGCCGGCTGTAATCTGAACTTCAACGGCTGGGGCGGCAAACAACTGCATGCCAGGGACTCGAAGATCGCAGCAAGGGTGTTCCAGCGTCTTGGTGTTGCGGAATTCAATACCGGTGTTGTGGGGGAGGCAGGCGGCGTGGAATTCGACGGCGAGGGTACGCTGATCGCCCACGATTCCTCATGGATCAACCCGAACCGGAATCCCGGTTCCCGCGATGAAATCACCCGGCAGCTGAACCAGGCCTACGGCGTCGAAACACTCATCTGGGCCAGAGGCGTCTATGACCAGGACATTACCGACTATCACATTGACGCTCTGGCACGGTTTGTCGAGCCGGGTGTAATCCTCATCCAATTGCCCGATGAGATTGATCCGGCCGATCCGTGGTCATTGGCGGCTTGGGACACATACGAGGTTCTCAAGAATGCTACCGACCATGAGGGCCGCAAGTTCGAGATCGTGGTCATACCCGAACCCGGCCGGGTTCGCTCAAACTATCCCGATTTCGTTGCTGCCTATGCCAACTACTATGTCTGCAACAATGCAGTCATTGCCGCCGAATTTGGTGACGACCGTGCAGATGCCATCGCTGAGAAGACGCTCGGTGACCTCTATCCCGGCCGCGAAATTGTCATGCTCGACGTGGACGCGATTGGAGAGGCAGGCGGCGGCATTCACTGCGCCACCCAGCAACAACCGGCCTCCAGCGGCATCTGGCGGGGATAAAACCGCCAGTCGGATCTGACCTTGTCTTGGGTGCGCCCAAGAGAGGGCAGGTACAGCCTCAATCCCTACATTTCGATCGCTTCGGCGACTTCCACCGTGCCTTCATTGGCAAGGATCGGGCAGCCCCTGGCGATCTCACAGGCCGCATGGATGTCGGCGGCATTGACCAGCGTGTAGCCGGAAAGGGGGTTCGAGCCGCCATTGTCCTCGATGCCGCCGGGCGTCACCGTCTTCGACTTGCCTACCGGATTGCCGCCATCGACGAGCGCATCGCCCATGCCGCCGAGCCAGTTCCGCCAGGCCGCCATGCTCTTGGCGCCTTCTTCCGGTGTTTCAGGCATTTTGCCGCCATGATAGGCAAAAACGAATTTCGCCATGGTTTCCTCCTTGGGTTTGCAGTTGACGATTGTGAAGGCGATCAGGCCATGCGCTCCAGCTTTTTCAGCGAAGAGGTCCAGCCCATATTGTGGTTGGTGGCGCTTTCCTCATCGGCAAGACCGCTATGGATCAGCGTGAAGATGCTGCCGCCATCGCCGTCCGCGGCAACCTCGAAACGCACGGTGCTTTCATGCCCCCGCGCATCGTTCTCATCGTGCCAGCCCCAGGTGAATTCCACCGCGCGGGGAGGGTCGATGGAAAGAACCTCACCGGAAACCTTGTGACGACCTCCCTCGGCATTCACCATCACGGACCACCAGGGTCCGGGCTTTGTGAAATCCATCTCGTGTTCGGGCACGCTCATGCCTTCCGGGCCCCACCAGTCCAGCAGGTGCTCGGTGCGGGTGACGAAAGCAAACACCGTTTCCGGGTCGCGGGCGAATTTGCGTTCAAGTCTCAGATCGGTCATTTGCGCTTTGTCTCCTTCATGAGGGCGGCTTCCAGCCGGTTGAGGCTGGCCTCCCAGAACTCGCGATGGCTCATCGTCCAGGCGCTGATCGCCTGCACGGCTTCCGGACGCACCGAGTAGAGCCGCCGCTGCTTTTCGATTCTCTGTTCAACGATGCCAGCGCGCCGCAGCACCTTCAGATGGCGCGAAATGGCGGGCGGCGAGATCGCTTCCCCGCTCTGGATGTCGCCGGCACTCAACTCGCCTTCGCCAAGCAGCCGCTCGACAATGGCAAAGCGCACCGGATCGCCCAGGGCGGAAAAGGTTGTAACCAGTTGCTGCATTCTTTTTTCCTGTATTTGTTAATTAACAAACACGTTAAATTAAGAATGTCAAGCGAGGCTGTGAATCCCGCCCCGGGCAGGGCGGCTCAGCCGTAATTGCCGGTGACGAAGTCTTTCAGCTGCTGGGTTTTCGGATGGACGAACAGGGTTTCAGTGTCACCCGATTCCATCAGATTGCCGAGATGGAAGAAGGCCGTGCGCTGGGAAACGCGGGCTGCCTGTTGCAGATTGTGGGTGATGATGATGACGGTGTGGCGAGACTTCAACTCGCCGATCAACTCCTCCACCATCATGGTCGCCTGCGGGTCGAGCGCCGAGCAGGGCTCGTCCATCAGCAGGATTTCGGGCTGCGTCGACAGCGCGCGGGCGATGCACAGCCGCTGTTGCTGGCCACCGGAAAGCGACAGGCCGGATTCATCCAGCCGGTCCTTGACCTCTTCCCACAGGTTTGCCCGCCTCAGGCAATCCTCTACCAGCGCGTCCATCCGCTTGCGGCCGTTAACGACGCCATGAATTCGCGCGCCATAGGCGACATTGGCATAGATCGACTTGGCGAAGGGGTTGGGCACCTGCGCCACCCAGCCAAAACGCCGGCGGTATTCGCAGGGCTCGAAACGGCGGTCGTAAATATCCTCGCCGTCCATGGTGATCGACCCTTTGAGCACCACGCCTGGAATTTCGTCATTCATCCGGTTGAGGCATTTCAGCAGGGTTGTCTTGCCGCAGCCCGAAGGGCCGATGAAGGCCGTCACCTCGTTTTCATAAACGTCGAGATTAACCTCCTTTAGCGCGTGCTTTTCGCCATGGTCGTACCACAGGTTCACGTCCCGGACAGTGATCTTCACCCGGCTTTCGGTGTGGTGGTGGCCGTCGGTGAAGAGTTTCCTGTCGTCGAGGACGATGGTCATGGCGGGCTTCCTTGCGCTGGCGAAAGGGCGCCACGATCATCGGTGAGGGGGATGACGGTTACATGACGCCATTCATTGTCAGCGCCTGGCACTGCGGTCAGCGCAACGCCTTTGCCTGCGTCCCGTAAAGACAGCGCGGATAGTAGGGGAACTGGTCCGTGGCAAAATAGACATACGTGCCATTGAGCACGCCGCCATTGCAGGCATCCAGCGTGCCGCTACCGCCCGTATACTCATAGTCCTCGACAAAGGAGCCATCGTACCGGCCGCCGGGATTGCCGTGACCGGTGGGGCGTTTGCCGCGTTTCAGCGTGTAGCCCGATTGCACCGTGCTGCCCGCATAGTGGATTTCGAAGCCGTCTGCCGCATAGCCAATCAGCGTCCCCTGTTTGGCACTGCCCAGATCCGACGGCATGCCGTGATAGTGGTAGAGGCCGCGCCGATCCACATGGGCCTTGTTGGCATCAAGGCCGAACCGGTTGCCGGGACCCATCGGCTCCAGCCGCCAGCCGGAGGTACAGTTGCGTGAGAACCCGCGCGGACTTCTCGGATCCCAGCAGTCTGCGGCTTCCGGGCGGATCATCACGCCGTTGAGTGCGATGCCGATGCCGCCGCGGTCGATCCAGTGCGCTCGCGATCCCTTGCTGGGATTTGCCGGGACGCAGACATGGATACGCTGGGCGGAGACCGAATGGGGATTGCCCCGATTGGGAAACCGTCCGATTGCATGGTTCGGCAATCCGTTGGAGGTAACGCAGACCTCGCCGCCGTCTTTTGAAATACGCGCTTGGTTTGCCGCAAGGCTGACGGTGGAAGAGGCGGCGCACAAGGCAGTCGCCACAAACAGTGTTGTTGTATGTCGCATGAAAACATCCCGGTTGTGTGTTGGCAGGCCCCGCTTCTAAGATGGAGAAGGCAACATGACCGGATGATTACGGGCACATGAACATCATGTCATGAAACGGCGCCATGTGTTGGGGGAGGGAGCATGAACGACGCATTTTTCATCAAGCTGGGCTGGTGGCTGTTTGTCGTCTCGGCCTGCTTCTTCATCTGGGCTGCCTGGCGGGCAGGCGACGGCGTGGCACTTACGGGTGCCATCGCATTTCTGGCCGCCAACATCGCCTTCATGGTCCCCGTCTACTGGCATCGCAAATAGGCTTGCATCGCTTGGCCATCCACTGTTGTCAGGATGCGTCAGTTCGAAATGCCATGGTGACACGATTGGGGTTGCTCCCGGCGATGCCGCCCGCTTAATAGGCCAAAAAGGGGAAAATCCATGCGGCTTTACATCGGCAACAAGAATTATTCCTCCTGGTCCTTCCGGCCCTGGATCGCCATGAAGGTGAAGGAGATCGAATTTGAGGAAGTACTCGTTCCCTTCGACGACGAGGGTGGCAATCCGAAGTTCCGCGAATTTTCACCCAGCGGCAAGGTGCCGACGCTGGTGGATGGCGATCTCACCATCTGGGAGTCGCTGGCAATCCTGGAATATCTTGCCGAGCGTTTCCCTGAGAAAACCTTCTGGCCGCGGGAGACTGCCGCGCGAGCCATGGCGCGTGCCGTCGCCAACGAAATGCATGGCGGCTTTGGCGGCCTGCGCTCGGAATGTCCGATGAACATGCGCCGTGAAATCCGCGCCATCGAGGTATCGGACAGCGTGCGCAGGGATGTCGCCCGCATCGAGAAGCTCTGGTCCGATTGCCTTGAAACCTCGGGCGGGCCTTTTCTGTTTGGTGAATTCTCCAATGCCGACGCCATGTTCGCGCCGGTCGTCAACCGGTTGGAAAAATACGCCCTGTCGGAGCATCCGGCCGTTGCCGCCTACACGAAGGCGATGAAGGCGCTGCCTGCCTGGATCGAGTGGGAAGAGGCGGGCATCGCCGAACCCTGGATCGTGCCCGCCGACGAAGCCTGAACGTTTCAGAGAATGGCCGCCAGCCGCAGGCCAGTCATGATCAGCACGGCGAAGGCGAACAGGAAGGCGATCCTCAGCATCAGGAACTTGCGCAGCAGAATGCGCGAAATGTAGGCGTTCGACAGCGATGCCGAATGGACGAGTTGCGAGACCTCGCTGGTCTGCATGAAGTGCGAAAAATCATCGGGGTCGAGCGCATCGCTCGCCAGCGCCGGCCACGACCAGCGGTCGTTTTCAGACATTGCAGCACGCAGCTTCGCCGCCGGATAGCGGGGAAAGACTGCGAGGAACGAGAACAGGATGCACATCGCCACCAGCGCCAGGTAAAGGCCGGTGAACAGGCCGACAGGCGGCTCGCCGATGGCAAACGGCCCGCGCAGCGCGATCAGCCCGACCAGCGTCATCAAAGCTGCTGCCTTGGCATCGGCAAACTGTGTCTGGGCTACCAGTGCCTGATGCTGGGCAAAGAGGTATTGGGTGCGGATGCGCCCGATATAGTTGATGTCGAACCCTTCGGTGCCGGCAAGCGGCAGGGTGAGATCAACCTCGCTGATCTTTCTCGGTATCTTCATCGGTCCCCCATAGTCGTCCGCCGGGGTTAGAAATCAAGCATGAAGAATTTGTGACATGTTTCACGCTGCCCGTCATGTGGCAAACCGTGACCGTCTCAAACAGGAATATCGACTTCCTTCAGACGGGCCCCGGGCCTGCGCAGTTTCCACAGCGTATGGCCGGCAATGGCGCCAAGCACGATCGCCCCGCCGATCATCGTTTCCCGCGTCATGGTCTCGCCGAAGAACCACCATACCCAGACCGGCGCGAGTACGGTTTCCAGCAGATAGAAGATCGCTGCCTGCGGCGCGGGAATGAAGCGCGGTGCCATGGCAAGGCAGATGGCGGCAATCGGCACCAGCAGCGCGCCATTGACGGCAAGCCAGGTCCAGCTCTGCGGTGGGGAGAAATGGATTGCGGCCATCGGCAGGGCAAAGGCCGCCAGGACCACGCCGCCGAGCCCCGGCGCCAGTGACATGTCAGCGCCCGACTTTCGGCTGAGCGTTAGCGCCAGTGCCAGGGTTGCAGCGGTGGCAAGCGCGAAGAAGTCGCCAAACCAGGTTCCTGCCTGCAACCCGCCACCGACGATGATGCCAACCCCGAGGATCGTTGCGGCAATGGCAACCCAGGTTGAGAGCTTGGGCCGCTCACCGATCAGCCACCAGGACAGAACCGCCGCCAGCAGCGGGTTGAAGGCAAGGATGAAGACCAGATTGGCCGTCGAGGTGCTGAACACGCTCGCAGTAAAGCAGATCTGCGAAATGCCGTAGATGATGCCGACATGAACCCAGGTGATATCGGCAAACGGGTTTTTCGGCGTATCATGAAAGCGCCCCAGATAGCGCCAGAAGAAGAGATAGAGCGGCAGCGGCACGAGCCCGCGTACAACCATCAGCAGCCAAGGATCGGCGCCAGCCGCGCGGATCACCGGCACGTCGAAGGAAATGACCAGCCCGCCGGCAAAGCCGAGCAGAACACCCGCCGTCTGATAGGTTCTGAGCGTTGTCATGAAAGGCCTGCCATCATACCCGGAAAGAAGACAGGCCTTACACCGAATTGACCAAGGCTTCCAGCAGCCTGTTTCCAGTCCGGCGGCAGGGCAGGTTGCAGGCCTTTCTCAGCCTTCGCCGGCCAGACGCCAGCCATTCATGGTCAGGTGTTCCTGCGGCGAAAAGCGGGTCTTGTATTCCATCTTCTGCGAGCCCTCGACCCAGTAGCCGAGATAGACATAGGGCAGGCCGCGCCTGCGCGCTCGCTGGATGTGGTCCTGGATCATGAAGGTGCCGAGACTGCGGTCGGATTCGAAGGGATCGAAGAAGCTGTAGACCATGGAAAGCCCGTTGGAGAGAATGTCCGTCAGCGCCACGGCGATGAGCTGGCCCTCCTGCTTTCCGGCAATCCCGGCATCGGGCGTGCGCTTGCGGTACTCGATCAGCATCGTGTTCACATGGGTATCTTCCACCATCATGGCGTAGTCGAGTGCCGTCATGTCGACCATGCCGCCATCCCAGTGGCGGGCGTCGAGATAGGCGCGGAAGACGGAAAACTGTTCGGAGGTCGGCGCTGGCGGCAGTTCGCGGGCGATGATGTCGCGATTCTTTGCCCGGTTGCGCTTCAGGCTGCGGCTCATCTTGTGGGAATCGACGATCACCCTTGTGGAGACACAGGCGCGGCAGCCTTCGCAGGCCGGCCGGTAGGCGATGTTCTGCGACCGGCGGAAGCCGCCATGGGTCAGCATGTCGTTGACCTGCCCGGCCTTCTCGCCCACCAGATGGGTGAACACCTTGCGCTCCTGCCTGCCGGGCAAATAGGGGCAGGGCTGCGGCGCGGTCAGATAGAACTGGGGAGTGTCGAGCGAGTGCTTCGTCATAGCTGATAGTACCAGGGACCGACAAAAGAGTAGGTGAGCCATATCAAAATGACAAGCGGGGTTCCCGCCTTGATGAAGTCTGCGAACCGGTAATGGCCGGGGCCCATGACGAGCAGGTTCGTCTGGTAGCCGACCGGTGTTGCGAAAGAGCAGTTGGCGGCAAAGATCACCGCGCTGATGAAGGCTTCCGGCGGCGCACCGATTCCCTGGGCGATCTTGATGGCGATGGGTGTGAACAGCACCGCCGTCGCATTGTTCGACAGGAAATTGGTCAGGACGGCAATCGCCAGAAAGAAGGCTGAAAGCACCACCCAGGCCGGACTGCCGGCAAACAGCGCCACCACGGAATTGGCGATATGCGCAGCCCCTCCGGTCTTTTCCAGCGCCACGGCGCCGGCAAGGGCAGCGGCCACCAGCATGAAGATACGGCTGTCGACGGTGCGCATCGCCTGGCGGACATTGAGGCAGCGTGTGGCAATCATCGCCAGTACGCCGAGCACGGAAGCCACCATGATCGGCAGTAGTCCGGTGGAGGCTGTTGCCACCACGGCAAGAAAGATGGCGATCGCGCGCGGTGCGAACCGCCGTAGCGGCACGGCGGCGGCCGACCATTCCAGCAGCAGCAGATCACGGCTCGAGCGCAATCTGGAGATCGCCTCCATCGTGCCGCCAACCAGCAGCGTGTCGCCCGGTTCCAGCCGGATTTCGCGAAACTCGCGATGCTGCATGCGCCGTGTGCGCTGCACGCCCATCACGATCACGCCCTCGATGAAGCGGATATTGGCGCCCTGCACGGTGCGGCCCACATAGCGCGAGCCCGGCGAGACAATGGCCTCGGCAAGATGAAAATCGGGCTCGATCTCCCTTTCTGCGGAAGGTTCGCTTTCCTTGGGGTGAGAGGGGACATTGGCCGAGCCGGTCGAAAGCGCCTTGGTCAGCGAGGCGCGCGTGGCCGCGACAATGACGACATCGCCCTCCGACAGAACCAGTTCCTCAAAGGGCGGACGGATGGGAATGGCCCGCCGCACCACCATCATCACCGTCATGTCCTCAAGCTGGGGAAACAGGCCAAGCCGCGACTGGATGCCAAGCAGGGGATGGTTGGGGGTAATCTCGATCTGGGAGACGAACTGCCTTCCCGTACCGGGCTTGAACTGGTCGATCAGGCCAGAGCGCCGCTGCAGGATCAGCGGCATGACGAAAATGATGTAAAGCGCACCGGCAGCGGCCAGCATCAGGCCCGGTACGGTGAAGTCGAAGAAGTCGATGTCGAAGCCTTCCTTGCCGGCGACATCGGCCACCAGCAGGTTGGTCGACGAGCCGATCAGCGTCGTCATGCCGCCGAGAATGCAGATATAGGAAAGCGGCATCAGCCCTTTTGCCGCGTCGAAATTGCGCTGGGCTGCAATCGCCGTCATCACGGGAATGAACATCACCACCACCGGCGTGTTGTTCAGGAACGCGGAGATCGCGCCCGCTGCCCCAAGCAGAACCAGAAGGGTTCGTGTGATGCCGGTACCGCTGATCCGCGCCAGCAGCCGGGTCGGCGTGTCCAGCGCATCGGTATTGAACAGTGCCTGGCCGACCATCAGCAGGCACAGCACGGTGATCAGCGCCGGATTGGCAAAGCCCATGACGAGATCATGATAGGTGACGCCCGCCGCATCGCCGGGCGCCAGCGAGAACAGCAGCAGAAAGGCTGCAAGCGTTGCCAGCGCCGTTGCCTCGATCGACCATTTTTCAAGTGCAAAGCCGATCACCGAGAAAGCGATGATCGCAAAGGTCGCCCACATCAGGAACGGTTCAGGTGATATCGTGCCGCCTCCAAGTCCTTCACGGTAACGCGATTTACGGGCCGTGCCCGCAAGAGTGGGGGCATTTCGGAGGATTTTTCAAGGCTTATGTGGTCTGGCTGTCGCCTAGCCGATATCCGACCGCACCACTGAGGTGCCCAGCAGAATGTCCTGAACCAGCCGCTTGCGCTCGGAAAACAGCGCCACGACCAGCAGGAACGGTGTCAGCGTGATATGGGCAACCCAGAAGATGACGCCATGCAGGATGGCAAGGAAGAAATCGACGGGCGCTCCGTCATCGCGCTCGATGCGGATCGAGAAGAATTGCATGCCGGGCGTTGCCTGGGCGGGGCCGCCCATGGTCGAGCCCACATAGGCCATGGCGACCAGCGGCGCGAGGACGAAATAGAGCAGCCAGCCGAGGCCGAAGGTCAGGATGCCGATGAAAAACACCGCCACCATGGCGATCATGGTCAGCACGGCGACGATCAGGTAATCCACAATGAATGCCAGCACGCGGCGCGTGCGGACGCCCTCAAGGCGCGGTGAGGCACCATAGTGCTCCATGCTGTCATTGGTGGTGTAACCGGTCTGGTTCATGGCCATTGGCTCCTTTCCCTTGATATAGGAATGCAAAGGGGCCGCAGCAAGTTCCGCCAGAATCAGACCTACGAAGCGCTTTCTGTCTTGGGTTTGAAGGTCATGGCGACACCGTTCATGCAGTAGCGCTTGCCGGTGGGGGCGGGGCCATCGTTGAAGACATGACCCAGATGCCCGCCGCAGCGGCGGCAATGGACCTCGGTGCGCGGATAGATCAGCTTGTAGTCGGTGCTGGTTTCGACTGCATTGGGCAGGGGTTCATAGAAGCTCGGCCAGCCCGTTCCGCTGTCGAATTTGGTTTCGGAGGCATAAAGCGGAAGGTCGCAGCCGGCGCAATGGAAGGTGCCGGTGCGCTTTTCATCGTTGAGCGGGCTGGTAAAGGCGCGTTCCGTCGCTTCCTCGCGCAGCACGGCATATTGCATCTCGGTGAGGATTTCGCGCCATTCGGCTTCCGTCCTGGTGACTTCGAAACCGCCGCCGGCAGCCTTGGCCGGAGTGCGGTTGCCCGACAGAAGCCAGCCCAGCGTGCCGAGTGAAACGGAACCGGCAAGGGCGGAAGTAATGAAGTCGCGTCGTTTCATGGGACTTTCCTTTGGCTTTCTTCAGCGTTGCGGCAAAAATAATGCAGTTTGACGCTTGCGGCCAATCAAACGGCATCAACTTGCCGCGAGCGGGCCGGCGGGAGGTAAACTCCACGCCAGCCCATGCTCATGGCTGCCCTGCGTCTTACTTCGGCAGCAGAACGTCGTTGACGGAGTGGATGACGCCGTTTGACTGCATCACATCGGCAATCTCCACTTTCGCCGCACCGCCGCTTTCATCGTAGATATAGATGCTGCTGCCGCTTCTGGCTGCCGTCAGCGCATCGCCGCTTACCGTCTGCATGTTGTAGCGGCCGCCATGGGCGCGGATTTTTTTCGCCAGATCTTCGGCGGTGACCTTGCCGGCCACCACATGGGCGGTCAGCACCTTGGTGAGGTCGGCCTTCATCTCCGGCTTCAGCAGCGTGTCCACCGTGCCGGCCGGCAATTTTTCAAATGCCGCATTGGTCGGTGCGAAGACGGTGAAGGGGCCATCGCCCTGAAGGGTTTCGACCAGGCCGGCAGCCTTGACGGCGGCGACCAGCGTCGTGTGGTCTTTCGAGTTCAGCGCGTTTTCGACAATGTTCTTGTCGGGAAACATCGCCGCACCGCCGACCATCGGGTTGCCGGTGGCAGAATGGCTGGCAGCATGTGCCGGCAGGCTGGCGGTAAAGGACATGGCTGCCACGGCAAGCGCGGCGAGGGTGGTTTTTAGGGGATGCCTCTTGGCATGCATGGGGTTTCTCCCGTCTTGAGCTTGGATTCAGGTTTGATGTTCTGGCAGCGGGAAACCGCCGTCTTTCCTGCAGACCGGTCATCGCGGCCTTGGCTTGAAATACGGAAGGGGAGGGAAATTGGTTTCGGAAAGCCGTTCACAGATGGCTGAAACAATCGTGAACCAGGCTGCGGCTTGAAACCGGCTACGGGTGCGCTAGGCAGACAAAATTGTCAGATAATCAACAGCTTATCAAAAAGACGGGAATCTGAATCAGAACTTGAGAAAGGCACATTGGCTCCGGGATTGCATCCGGGCCTGCCGCTCAAAGTTTGATGACATATTCCTTGGCCGTGGTCTCGATTACTTCCCACGTGCCTTTAAAGCCGGGCTGCAGCACGAAGCTGTCACCGGCGCCAACCGTCCGGCTGTTGCCGTCTGAATCGGTGATCACCGACTTGCCGGAAAGGATGTGACAGAACTCCCACTCATCGTACTGGATGCGCCACTTGCCGGGGGTCGACTGCCAGATGCCGCAGTAAAGCCCGTCGCGCTCCTCGGCGTTCCAGGTGGTGAAAACGGGATCGCCGCTGATCACCTTTTCGGCGGCCGGGCGTTCCGTTTCACCTTCGCCATCCGTTTTGATATCGAGCCAGTGCTTCATTGCTGCCAGCCTTTTTCGAGCAGTTCGGCGATGACCGGCGCGAAATAGGTCAGCACCCCGTCGCAGCCAGCGCGCTTGAAGGCGAGCATCGCTTCCATCACCGCCCGGTCATGATCGAGAAAGCCCTTCTCGGCACCCGCCATGATCATCGAATATTCGCCTGATACCTGATAGGCGAAGGTCGGCATGGCGAAACTCTCCTTCACCCGGCAGATAATGTCGAGATAGGGCATGCCGGGTTTCACCATCAGCATGTCAGCGCCCTCGGCGATGTCGAGCTCGCATTCGCGCAGCGCCTCGTCAGAGTTCGACGGATCGAGGTAATAGGTCTTCTTGTCGCCTTTCAGAAGCCCGCCGGTCGACACTGCTTCACGATAAGGCCCGTAGAAGGCGGAGGCGAACTTGGTCGCATAGCTCATGATGGCAACGTCCTGGTGGCCGGCATCGTCGAGCGCGTCTCGGATGGCGCCGATGCGCCCGTCCATCATTTCAGACGGCGCGATGATATCGGCACCGGCATCGGCCTGCACCACGGCAGCTTTTGCCACCAGTTCCACCGTTTCGTCATTGACGATGATTCCGTCGCGCAGAATGCCGTCATGGCCATGGCTGGTGAACGGGTCGAGCGCCACATCGGTGATGATGCCCACTTCCGGCACGGCGGCCTTCATCGCCCGCGTCGCCGCGTTGACCACGCCTTTGGGATCGAGCACGGCGGAACCCGTCTCGTCGCGCTTTTCAAGCGGGATGTTGGCGAAGGTGGCGATTGCCGGAATGCCGAGATCGTGGGCGCGCTTGGCCGCATCCACCGCCTTGTCGACGGTCAGCCGCTCGACGCCCGGCATGGCGGCAACGGGATCGGTGCGGTTCTCGCCCTCGATCAGGAAGATCGGCCAGATGAGATCATCCACCGTCACCCGGTTTTCCCTGACCATGCGCCGCGACCAGTCGAAGCGGCGGTTGCGCCGCATGCGCCTTGAACCGGTGATCTCGTCCACACTGCGTTTCATGGCCTGCCTGTGCCCTCATGCGTTTTCGTCGGTATTCCTACCAGCCCTGTTAGCCATGCCCGGCGGCATTTTGCAATTGTTCATCTTGCCCGCACCCGCCGCAGGGAGTATCGAGCAAATAGTCAAAAGCAGGCATGAAATGGAAATCGATCTCTACCGCCGCAAACGCGACCAGGGTCTGATCGGCGCAGCGCTGGTCATCTTCAAGCGCATGGTGGCACTGTTTCTGCTCATCTTCGCGCTCGGCTACTGGGCGCGCATCACCGGGCTTTACCCCGGCGGCGGTCTGCAATTCGACACGATGCCAGAACACTGGCGCATCGCCTCCACCGTGCTGGCGGTCATGCTTCCGGTTTCGGCCCTCGGTCTGTGGGGACAGTTTTCCTGGGGCACGATCTCCTGGCTTCTGACGGTGGCGATCGAACTTGCCATGTATCTGGGTCTCCCCGAGCGCTTTGCCGGCGGGCGCGAGGTGGTGTGGTTCCACCTGGTGGCGGTCGCCGTCTATTTCGGCCTCAAAGCCTCTTCCCGCATCGTTGGGGGCCGTGGGGCAGGGCGCATCCTGCCGTCTCGTTCCACCGCTCGGTCCTGAGCGCGCGCCTGATATCTCCCGCGCCACCGGTCATAAATCGATAACCCTGTTTCACCCGGGGCCGGTTTGAAAGATTCCGTTAAGCCTGCGCTTTAAATAAAATTTGAGACGAAA
>JAGRLQ010000048.1:10149-18221 GCA_020441735.1 Nitratireductor sp. | reverse complement strand
GCATGTTGGCGACGCAATAGTGGATGATGCCATCGACTTCATAAGTGGGCGCTGCGTGGGTGGTTGCCTTCGACGTTTCGAAACAACCGCCCTGATCGATGGCCACATCGACCAGAACTGCGCCCTTGCGCATGTTCTTGAGCATCTTGCGGCTGACGAGCTTCGGTGCGGAAGCGCCGGGGATCAGCACTGCGCCGATCACTGCATCGGCCTCATTGACGCATTCCTCGATGGTGTCGGTGGTCGAATAGCGGGTGATGACGCGACCGCCGAACAGATCGTCCAGTTCGCGCAGGCGCGGCAGGGAGCGGTCAAGCATGGTGACGTTGGCGCCGAGGCCGACGGCCATCTTGGCCGCATGGGTGCCGACGACGCCGCCACCGATCACAACGACATTGGCCGGTGCCACGCCGGGAACGCCGCCCATCAGCTTGCCGCGACCGCCATTGGGCCTCTGCAGGGCGGTGGCGGCAGCCTGGATCGAAAGCCTGCCGGCAACTTCCGACATCGGCGCCAGCAGCGGCAGCCCGCCACGGTTGTCGGTTACCGTCTCATAGGCAACTGCCGTGCAACCTGAAGCGATCAGCCCCTTGGTCTGTGCCGGATCCGGCGCCAGATGCAGATAGGTGTAGAGGATCTGGTCGGGGCGAAGTTTCTTCCACTCGACAGGCTGCGGTTCCTTGACCTTGACGATCATGTCCGACTTGGCAAACACCTCGTCGGCGGTCTTGAGGATCGTGGCTCCGGCTGCCCGGTAGTCCTTGTCGGAAGCATTGATGCCGGCGCCGGCATTGGCTTCGACGAAAACCTTGTGGCCGTGGGATGCGTATTCGCGCACGGAACCGGGGGTCAGCCCGACGCGAAACTCGTTGTTCTTGATTTCCTTCGGCACGCCGATGCGCATGGGAACCTCCCTCATTCTGCCCGATTGAAGATTGGCGCAATATGTCGCATTCGCCGCTGCATTTCATTGCGAATTCATGCGGGTAGCCCGGCAGCAATTCGAATTTTCTTTTGTTTATGCGCGTGCTATTCGAAGTTCATGCCATTTGAACGCTTTGACAAGATTGATCGTGCGATCCTGAGCACCCTTCAGGACAATGCCCGCATTTCCAACGTGGAGCTTGCCGAACGGGTCGGGCTTTCGCAATCGGCCTGCCTGAGGCGGGTGCAATTGCTGGAGAAGCAGGGCGTCATCGAAGGCTATCAGGCAGTCATTTCCAACCGTGCCATCGGTCAGACGATCACGGCCATTATCCAGATCACGCTTAATGGTCAGTCGGAAGAGCATCTGCGTAAATTCGAGGAAGCGGCGGCGCAATGCCCCTTCATCGTTGCCTGCTTCCTGATGTCGGGCCAGAGCGATTACGTCATCCGGGTGAACGCGCACGACATGGAGCATTTCGAGCAGATCCACAAAAACTGGCTTTCCACCCTGCCCGGCGTTTCCAGAATGCTGTCGAGCTTTGCCATGCGTGTTGTGGTCAACCGCGCCAATGTGGATATTGCCAGTCTTTGACGAATATACCCTTGGGACGATTACACCTTGGGGCTGCGGCGACACGCCTGTCTGAATTGCCTTGCGGCTTTGGCCGCAGACGGGCAAAAGTAGGAAACGCGACGGGAGGACGATGACGCATGCGGAGGCTGGGGAAAATTGCGCTGGTGGTGCTTGCCATCCTTGTGGTGGCATTCCTGCTGGGACCGCGCCCTGATACAGCGGAAACAATGAGCTTCGACCCTTCCACTGTTGGCCCTGATCTGGACGCCTATCTCGCTGAAAGCGAAGCGTCGTTCAGCGATATCCGCGAAGGGCTGCACAAGGAAATCATCTGGGCCGATCCCGGATCGAAAACCAAGACCCCGGTTTCCATCGTCTATCTGCATGGCTATTCGGCGAGCCGGGTGGAAATCGATCCGGTGCCGCAGAATGTGGCCAGGGCGCTGGGAGCCAACCTTTATTATACCCGGCTTGCCGGCCATGGCCGCAGTGGTGATGCCATGGCTGAAGCAAAGCTCACCGACTGGTTCGACGATACGGCAGAAGCGCTTGAGATCGGCAAGCGGCTCGGCGACAAGGTGCTGGTGCTTTCGGTCTCGACCGGCGGCACGCTCGCCACCTGGGCCGCCAGCCAGCCGGAACTCGCCGCCAAGATAGATGTGCTGGTCATGCTGTCGCCCAACTATGCCGTGCATGGCGCGCCGATCTGGCTGCTCAACATGCCATGGGGGGAAACCCTGCTGCCGCTCATTCTGGGCGCCGAGCGCTCCTGGGAGCCGCGCAATGAAGGCCAGGCACATGGCTGGACGACGCGCTATCCCAGCAAGGCGGTTTTTCCCATGGGCGCCCTGTTGAAAGTCGTTTCCGGCATCGATCCGGCAACGCTGAAGGTTCCTGCCCTGTTCATTTTTTCCATGCAGGACAAGGTGGTGGTGCCGGAACGGGCAGCCGAAGTCGCCAAGGCATGGGGCGGACCGGTTGAAATCGTCAATATCGAGAATGCCGATGATGACAATCATCACGTCATTACCGGCGACATACTCAGCCCAGGCACCACGCACGAAGTAAGCGGCACCATCCTTGCCTGGGCCCAAAAACATCTGAATTGAGCGTTCAAGGAAGCACCATGCTGCGGCTGATCATTCTGCGTCACCTGAAAACCGGCTGGGCCCTGCCCGGCCAGCGCGACATCGACCGGCAATTGGAGCAGCGCGGGATCAGCGACGCGAAAATCGTCGAATCCTGGATCGCCGAGCATGGCCTGACGCCGGACCATATCTATTGTTCGGAAGCGATGCGCACCCGTCAGACGCTGGATGCGATCACACCGGCCTTCGCGCACAAACCGCAAGTGACGTTTCATCCGGACCTCTATTCGGGCAGTGCGGACGACTATCTTGCGATTCTGGAAAGCCATGGCAAACCTGAAACGCTGATGATCGTCGGCCATAACCCTTCCTGCGCTGCGCTTGCCAACATGATGCTCGACCGCAATACGGAATTGAAGCCGGGAAGCGACATGGCAGCCATTGCCTATAAATATCCCACCGGCGCCATGACCGTGTTCGATTTCGATATCGACGACTGGGCAAGCCTCAGACCGGCGACAGGAAAGCTCGTTCATTTCCTGATGCCGAAATCCTACCGCAGCGCAGCAGACGGCTGAGCCAGGCCTTGCGATTGCCAGTCTGCTTTGATTCCCGCCCGTTAGCTCCCATATAGGAAGTCAACCGGCAGTCCTTTCAGGCTGCGCACAACAGAGGGGCACCCGTTTGGCCAGCATCACCAGCCTCACCGACGAGGCGCTGATTGCGTTCGACAATCTGCAGGACAGCGCCAAAAACCTGTTTCAGCCGACCATCCGCCTCGGTGTCACCGGTCTGTCGCGCGCCGGCAAGACGGTGTTCATCACCGCACTGGTGCACAATCTGCTCAAGGGCGGCAGGCTGCCGCTGTTCGAGGCCCATGCCAGCGGACGCATTGCAAAAGCCCAACTCAATCCGCAGCCGAGCATGGATGTGCCCCGCTTTGCCTATGAAGACTACATCAAGACGCTGGTGGAAGAGCGCACCTGGCCGGATTCGACCCGCGCGATCTGCGAACTGCGCCTGACGCTGCATTACGAGAGTGCGTCGGCCTGGTCGCGGAAGTTCGGCGCCGGAACGCTCAACATCGACATTGTGGACTATCCCGGGGAGTGGCTGCTCGATCTGCCGCTACTGGGGATGACGTTCACCGAATGGAGCCGGCAGGCACTCGATCTGGCGGGCAAGAAGAACCGCAAGCCGCTGGCCGAGCAATGGCTGAAATTGCTGACAAAGACCGATGCTTCGGCGGAAGCGGACGAAAACCGGGCAATCGAGTTGGCGCGGGCGTTTACGGCGTATCTCAGCGCCTGCCGGGAAGATGAAACGGCGCTTTCGACCCTGCCGCCGGGCCGTTTCCTGATGCCTGGTGATCTGAAAGATTCCCCTGCCCTGACTTTTTCGCCGCTCGACCCCGATGACGCCGGCAAGGCAGGATCCAACTCGCTCTACGCGCTGATGGCTAAACGCTTCGAAGCCTACAAGGATGTGGTCGTGCGGCCCTTCTTTCGAGAGCATTTTGCCCGTCTCGACCGTCAGATCGTGCTAGTCGATCCGCTTCAGGCGATCAATGCCGGACCGGAAGCGTTGAAGGATCTGGAACATGCGCTGGCCGACATTCTCAACTGCTTTCGCACGGGTTCGTCCACCTGGCTGCCATCGGTCGTCATGAGGCGGATCGACAAAATCCTGTTTGCCGCCACCAAGGCCGATCACCTGCATCATGAAAACCATCAGCGACTGGAAGACATCCTCAAATTGCTGGTCAGCCGCGCCATGGAGACAGCGCAGTATTCGGGCGCTGATGCCGACGTGATCGCCATGGCAGCGGTACGAGCAACCAGGGAGGGTGTGGTCGAAGACGGTGGCGAAACCTTTCCGGTAATTCTCGGGGAACCGATCAAGGGAGAAACCATCGACGGCAGGAAGTTCGACGGCAAGACCCAAACGGCCGTCTTTCCCGGAGACCTGCCGGAGGACCCTTCCGTTCTGCTCGATGAAACCGGCAAGGGCAGCGTTGCCGGCGATTTGCGCTTTGTCCGCTTCCGGCCGCCGAAGCTTGAAACCACCGCCGAGGGACTGACTCTGTCGCTGCCGCATATCCGGCTTGACCGGGCGCTCGAATATCTGCTGGGCGATCAACTGGCCTGATGAAAACCGGGAAACACCTTCCATGAGCAGAAAACCGAGAGCCTTCAGCGTGGCGCAAAAGGACACGGCAAATCAGAAGCCGGCGCCTGCCGCCAAGGCGCAGGCCCGCCGCAAGCCGCGTGCGGTCGATATGCCGGCAAAGGCTGGCGCCAAGGGTATCAGGATCACCACCCTGCCCGAGGAAGCCGTCGACCCGGTCTATGCGGAACTGGCGAAAGCCAGTGCCGAGACCCCGGAAATCCGCGATCTGCAGAAACTCGAGCCGGAACCTGCCTCCCCGGCAGGAAAACGGAGCGGCTTCAGTTGGGGCAAGCTGGCATTCTCAGCCCTTTCCCTGTTGGCAGGCCTTGCCCTGTCGATGTGGCTCGACGGCCTGGTGCGCGATCTTTTTGCCCACAACACATGGCTCGGCTATGCGGCGCTGGGGCTGACGGCGCTTTTTGTGCTGGCGGTCGTGGCCATTGCGCTGCGGGAAATCCGGGCGCTCTGGCGGCTTCGGACCATCGACGGATTGCGGCAGGAGGCCGAAACGGCGCGCAACGGCAACAATCTGAAACTTGCCCGGCAGGTTTCACGGGAGGTTTCATCGCTACTGGCCGACCGGCCTGAAACGGCACGCGGGCGCGCCAGCCTTGCCACCCATGACGGCGAAGTGATGGACGGGCGCGACATCATCGGCCTGATCGAGCGCGATCTGCTGGTGCCGATGGACAAGACCGCAAGAGCGATGATCATGGGTTCTGCCAAACGGGTTTCCGTCGTCACGGCGGTCAGTCCGCGCGCGCTGATCGATGTGGGCTTCGTGCTGTTCGAGAATGCCCGACTGATTCGCCGCATCGGTGAGCACTACGGCGGCAAACCGGGCTTTCTCGGCTCCGCCCGGCTGGTGCGTCAGGTCATTTTCCACCTCGGGGCCACCGGCGCGATCGCTGTCGGTGACGGGCTTGTGCAGCAACTGATCGGCCACGGCCTTGCCGCCAAACTGTCGGCGCGGTTGGGCGAAGGTGTGGTCAACGGTCTTCTGACGGCCCGCATCGGCCTTGCTGCCATGGATATCTGCCGCCCGGTTGCCTTTGGCGAGACAAAGCGGCCGAAACTGTCGGAATTCATGTCGGAGATTGTCAAGCTGCAAGGCAGCGACGCATCCGGCAAAGCGGACGACTGATCGGCACGTAATCAGTTGGTATCCAAGCTGCAACTTGATTTGCCAAGCAACCGTCTACGCTGTATCCTTTGAGATACACAACCGCCTTTGCCGGCGGAATTGCGCGGCTGTAACATGATTTGAAGGGCAGCTTGGAGGAATTGATTAACCATTTTCGGTAACATTCCGTCTGTAAGCCCCTGTTGCTCCCGTTTTCGAAAGAATGGACCATGTTGCGTACCCTGATTACCGCCCTGCTTTTTGCCATCGCCGCATGCGGCACCGCCCGTGCGAGCGATACGGCCTTTTTCAACGCGGTCGAAGGCAAATGGTCGGGACCCGGCGAGATCGTTGCCGGCAAATACAAGGGCACGAAGTTCACCTGCGTCTTCAGCGGCGTCAATCCTGCAGCAAGCGCCGGCATGAAGATCGACGGCTATTGCCGGGTCGGCGTCTTCTCGCAGCCGATGAACGCCATCATCGAAAAGGCCAGCGGCAGCTATCGCGGTAAATTCCTGGATGGCGAAGCCGGCGAAGGCATGGACATTACCGGCGGGCGCTATTCCCGCAACAAGCTGGTGGTCAATATCAAGCGCAAGGATCTGCGCGGCGTTCTGGTCGCCAGCAAGGATAATGCCGACCACATGCAGATGACGATTTCGGTGCGCGTCGACGGGCGGCTCATTCCGGTGATCGGCATGCGGCTTGATCGTATGGGCAGCAACAGCGAAGGCCCTAAAGTCGCCAATCGCAGCTAACAACCTCTGCTAGACGGACGTGTCCTGACCTGCCCAAGTCGCCCCTGCCTCTTCCAGCTCAATTTCAGATTCCCCGCCTTTTTCGATCAACGCCTGGAGCTGCACACTCACCGGCTTGCCGCCGATTTCGAGCTGCGGATCAAGGTCGCATAGCGGCATGATGACGAAAATCCGCTCAGCCGCCCTTGGATGCGGCAGGGTGAGACCCTCCCACTCTCCTTCAACGCCTTCGAACACCACAATATCGAGATCGATCGTTCTCGGCCCCCAGCGTCGGGTCTTACGGCGTTTGAGGTGATCTTCGATGCGCTTGAGTTCGGCGAGCAGTTGCAAGGGTTCGAGCCTGGTCGCAATGCGAATACAGGCGTTGAGGAAATCGTCCTGATCGGCATCTCCCCACGGCTTGGTCCGATAAAGCGAGGACGCCGCCTCGAACCGGGTGTCCGGCAGGGCCGTGATGTCAGCGACTGCCTGCCGCATCGAGCCGCGCACATCGCCAATATTGCCGCCAAGCCCGATCCAGACCCGCGAAAAAGCCCTGTTGGCCGAAGACTCGCTACTGCGGGTAGACAACCGTGACCTCGATGTTGTCGAGCACGCCCTGAACCGGAGCATTGGGCTTGCGGATGGTGATCTCCGCCCGCCGGATCATCTTGAACTTCTTGCACAGGGATTTTGCCACCTGCAGCGCCAGCGCCTCGATGAGATAGCGCCGCTGGCCGGTCACCGCGCGCTCGATGACCTTGAACGCCTTGCCGTAGTCGACGGTGCCGCTGATATCGTCGTTTTCAAGCGACGAGCCGCCGTCAACAGTCAGAACCGCGTCGACGAAGAAACGCTGTCCCAGCACCTCCTCCTCATTGTAGATGCCGTGACGGGCGAAAAAACCGCAGTTCTTCAGGGTGATCGTATATTCGCTCATTTACTCCTCGCAGGATCCCATGCCCGGCGGATCAGTGCCGTATGCGGCCTTCTGCTTCCAGCACGGCATCGGCAATGCGTACAGCGTCGCGGTTTTTTGGCACATCATGGACTCGAAGGACAGCGCTTCCTTTCATCCGCGCGACAACGCTTGTCGCAGCCGTGCCAGTATCCCTGCGGTTGGCCGACCGGCCGGTCACATGACCGATGAAGCGCTTGCGCGAAGTGCCCGTGAGAATGTGGCAGCCGAGGGAAAACAATTCCTCCATTCGGGCCAGCAATTCGATGTTTTCATCGGGATCCTTGGCGAAGCCGAAACCGGGATCGAGTACGATCTGCCCGAAGCCAATACCGGCCCTCTGTGCCACTTCAAGGCTCTTGCCGAGAAACAGGCGCTGATCGCGAATGACATCGGCATCCTTCTGGCGATCGCGCCCGGTATGCATCAGCACACAACCGGCGCCATGTTTTGCAGCGACCTCGGCAAGCTGCGGGTCGCGTTGAAATCCCCA
>JAGRLQ010000048.1:0-10105 GCA_020441735.1 Nitratireductor sp. | reverse complement strand
GCCCGCCAGGTATCAACCGACAAAAGCATGTTGCCGCCCCTGAGTGCTTCAAAGACCGGCAGAATGCGATCCTGCTCTTCGGCTGCCGAAATCTCTTCAAACCCCGGTCGCGAGGATTCTCCACCGACATCGATGATTGCAGCCCCTTGCCCGGCCATACGCTTTGCCCGGCGAATGGCAGCATCGGGCCGCTCGTAGCGGCCACCGTCGGAGAACGAGTCGGGGGTTACGTTCAAAACCCCCATGATGACGGCGCGCGGCCCGAGCTCGATCTGCCGGCCATGGCCGAGTTTCCAGATAAAGGGAGCGAAGGGATCAAATGCCATCGGAAGTCACCTTGCATGCCGTTGCACGGGAATGCGTCCGTGCGGGAGATGTCTGGCGGTAGCGCCCTCACGAATGTTTTTCAACAGGAGAGAAGTTGATTACCTGTCGCTGATGTGACAGTTGATCGCCGCCGCTTATGCAAATAGGGTCGGCATGGGGCATCACCGCTGCGGCAGGCAGCGGAAGATTTGGCTGACGGATTACATGAATTCCACACATTCTGGCGAAACAGGCGGGCTGTCCGTGACCTTCTGGGGCACCCGCGGAACCCGTATGGTCACCGGCGACGCCTTCATGCGCTATGGCCGCAAGACGATCTGCGCGGAAGTGCGCTGTGGCGACCGCGTAATCGTGCTCGATGCCGGTTCAGGGCTGGTGCCGCTGGGTTCTGCCATGAAGGGGAACGGAACGCGGCAGTTCGACCTGTTTCTGACCCATGCCCACTACGACCATGTGGAGGGAATACCGTTCTTTGAGCCGTTTTACGACCCCCAGTTCAAGGTCAATATCTGGTCGGGGAAGTTGAAGGGGATTCAAAAAACAAGGGACATCGTCGATGGCTTGATGAAGGAACCCTACTTCCCGATCCGGCAGGAAAAGTTCCTCGCCGACATCCGATACCGGGATATTGAGGATCATGCCGCGATCAATCTGGGCGACGGCATCATGGTGCACACAACGAGACTGCATCATCCCGGTGGCGCAACCGGATACCGTATCGACTACAAAGGCAAGCGCTTTGCCTTCATCACCGATACCACCCATGCTACCGGGCAGTGCGATACGGAACTGGTAAAGTTCCTGAGGGATGTGGATGCCTTCGCCTATGATTGCAGCTATCTGGACAGGGAGTTTCCGAAGTTTTCCAGCTTCGGCCACTCAACCTGGGAGGAAGCCGAAAGGCTGCGTAAGGCGGCCAATGCCGGCCATGTCTTCGGCATCCATCACATGCCGTTCCGAGACGATGCGGCACTGGACACGATTTCAGCGCAAATCGTAAAGGACATGGCCCATTGCACCGTCACCCGGGACGGGATGCGGATAGAACTATAGGCGACGCCCTCAGCAGTTGATGCCGCAGGTATAGCCCATCTTTTCCGGTTCCGGCTCCGGCTCCCGACCCTCTCCCGGGCCTTCATTGCCATGCGGCGGGGTCGGCTGCACTCCGACGTTTGGATCAAATGCGGCACGGATCGCGCAGGCCAATACCGGCGCCCGCCATCCGGTCCTGAAACGATTCTGCCGGGATGTCAGCGTATAATCGCTGTCCTCCGCCGCGCGATCTCCCGAGCGAAGATAAGGCAGTTCATGTGCCTCGCTCGACGTAATCTCGGCGATATCGCAAGGCCGGTTAACGACAACGCAATTGGAACTGGAACAGGCTTCGATCTCTCCCTTGAAGAGAATCACCTGGGTTATGCCAAGCGCATTTACATAGACATCGAACACCGTGCCGCGCACGCCGATGGTCGATACGGGTGTTTTGACCGTGAAGGCACCCTTCGGCGAATTGCCGGTGATAAACCGGAAAGCGCCTTTGGCAACCTCGATCGTACCCCGCTGGAAGCCGTTGCTGCCGACAACAAAATCGTCGAGTCGGACAACGGAATTCTCACCGACGACAATGCGGGAATTGTCGTTCAGGCGAAGTTCGCCATGAGAGTTGATTTCAGCCGAAACCGATTCACTGGCAAAGACGGGATCCTGTGGTGCCAGACGCCGATTGTCGAGCGAGCCGGTCACGACGTTCTGCACCCTGACGGATTGTCCGACCTGCGTGCTTTGTGCTGCTGCGCCTGAACAGGTCAACATCAATACAGATATTGCGGACACGATCATCCCAAAACTGCGATGGCGCATTATGGACCGGGAACTCTTCAACATGACGGACTCCACTTTGGCTTTGCTGCCAACGTTGTTTGTGTTGTACTTTGCCTTCAGCCGTGCAGGCCTGTCTGCATAGTACAATGGTGTTGTGCGCCCCGATCTTGACGGTTACCGTAACGGCTATCCTCCCGTACGTAAAGCGGCTGTGCTAATCGTCACACAGCCGACCTGAACCTTGTTTTTTTCCATGCCGGTATGTTGAAGCGAATATTCAAAGGAAAAACGCCCTACGTGCTGGCTATTTCGGTCGGTGTCACCGTAATTGCACTGGTTTTTTCCATTTCGCGCCCCGATCTTCTGCGTCCGCTGCAAAATCTGGTTTTTGATAGCTATCAACAGCTTAAGCCGCGCGATGCAACGCAAAGCGCGGTGGTGGTGGTCGATATCGACGAAGCCTCGATCAGGGCGCAGGGGCAATGGCCCTGGCCGCGCTCGGAACTTGCCGAGCTGACCAGTCGCCTGACCGGTGCCGGGGCGGTCTCAATCGCCTTCGACATGGTGTTTTCGGAACCTGACCGGACCACCCCGGCCTTTCTTGCGAGCCAGTTGCCGCCTGACATGCCGGCCCGCGAGGCGGTTGCCACCACGCTGAAATCCCTGCCGGACAACGATACGGTTTTTGCCGAAGCCATTTCCCGCTCGCCAACCGTGCTGGCATTCTTTGATTCCCGAGGCCAGTCAAAGGATGCAGCGCGCAAGATCGCGGGCGTAAGCTGGCTTGGCGAGGATCTGAACGATTTGCTGGAGCCGCTGCACGGGGCAATCGCCAGCATGCCATTGCTGGTCGATGCAGCGCGCGGTCATGGCCATATCAGCCTCGGCGCGGGCCAGACCGATGACGTTGTCAGGCAAATCCCCCTTTTTGCTGCTCAGGATGGCAGCGTCTATCCATCGCTTTCTGTCGAAGCGCTGAGGGTGGCGCTTGAAACGGCATCCGCCCAGCGCCAGTCCTTTTTGCTGGTCACCACCTTTGCCGGTATCGAGGGCGGGGACGCGGACCGCGCAAGCGGCGGCCTGACGGCCATCACCATGGCACGGCTCGGCAACTTTACCATGCCGCTGACAAATAACGGCATGCTTGACCTCTATTATGCCCCGGCAGGCCAAACAGCCTTCCTCTCGGCAAACGATGTCCTCTCCGGCCCGGCAGATGAACTGGCGCAGCAGGTCGGCGGCAAGATTGTCCTTGTCGGCGCTTCTGCTGCGGGCCTGCGAGACATCCGAACCACGATCCTGCGCGAAGCCGTTCCCGGCGTTGCAATCCATGCACAGGTCATCGACCAGATCATGCAGGGGGCGTTTCTCAACCGGCCCGACTGGGCACCGGGCGCGGAAGCCGTGCTCGCGGCCCTGCTATCGCTGACGATCATCGCCGCCCTGCCCTTTCTGGGCGTCCTGTCGGCGGCGGTCCTTGGCGCTGCCTGTGCCATCGCTGTTGTGGCGATCAGCTGGTGGGCCTTTTCGCGCCATGGCCTTCTGATCGACCCGCTGTTTCCGCTGCTGTTGTCGCTGACGGCCTATTTCCTGACCACCCTGTTGCTCTACATGTTTGCCGACCGCGAACGACGGTTTGTCAGAACTGCTTTCCGCCACTACATCGCGCCAAGCCTGTTGACGCGGCTAGAGGAGGATCCTGAATCGCTGAAGCTCGGCGGTGAAATCCGCAACATGACGCTGATGTTCATGGATGTGCGGAATTTCACGGCGATTTCAGAGAAATTGACGCCAGAGGAACTGGTCACCTTCCTCAACGACCTCCTCTCACCGCTATCGGACATCATCCAGCGCCATGACGGGGCAATCGACAAGTATATTGGCGATTCGATCATGGCATTCTGGAATGCGCCGCTTGATGTGGAGGATCATGCCCGAAAAGCCTGTCTGGCAGCGTTGGAAATGCTTGAGGAAGTCGACCGTCTCAACAAGCGCGATGCGTTCGGCTTCAAGAAACGCGGGCTTGGCGAAGTTGCGATCGGTGTCGGCATCAACACCGGACCGGGCTGTGTCGGTAATCTGGGATCTTCCACCCGGTTCGACTATTCGGTGGTTGGTGACACGGTGAACGTTGCAGCGCGACTGGAAACGGCGACCAAGGAAACCGGCGCCCCCATCCTCGTCTCAGCGGAAACCGCCGCAGAAGCACAGGGGCTTGCCTATCTTGCGGCGGGAAAGCTCGAACTAAAGGGCAAGTCACAGCCGCAGGAAGTCTTTGCGCTGGCGGGAGACGAACGCGAGAAGGAAAACAGCGCCTTTCAGGCGCTCGCACAGACCGTCTCGGGTCTTTCCTCCCTGCCAAAAGCGAAGCGGAAAAAGGCGGTCAGCGATTGCCTTGCCGCCGCAAAGCCCTATCTGCATCCCTTCCTCTCACGGCTTGCGTGAGCGGCAAGGGAGCAGGGTTGATCCATGACGGCAAATGAAGAACGTAGCGGTGGCGCGCCCGGGCCAGCCATCGTCTGGTTCCGCGACGACCTGCGTTGCGCGGATCATCCCGCACTGCACCATGCAGCCGGTCTGGGCCGCCCGGTCATTGCCGCCTATGTGCATGATGAGGAAACCGCCGGCATTCGGGCAAAAGGCGCAGCACAGAAGTGGTTTCTGCACCAAAGCCTTGCTGCGCTTCATGACACGCTGTCGAAAAAAGGCTGCAAGCTTCACATCTTCAGGGGGAAAAGCGACTCTGCTGTCAAAAACCTTGCCGCAGAAACCGGCGCAACCGGTGTTTACTGGCTGCGGCGCACCGGTGATGCAGAGCTTGAAACCGACCGGCAACTGAAAGCGCATTTTCAGCAATCGGGCATCGAGGCGGCAAGCTTCAACGGTAACCTGCTGCATGAACCCAGCCGGTTCCTGACCGGCAGCGGCGGTCCCTACAAGGTCTATACCCCCTTCTGGAAGGCTCTGCAGCGCCAAGGCGAACCCCGACTGCCCCTTCCGGCGCCAGAAGCGTTGAAGCGTTTTGACGGCGACATTTCCGGTGCCTGCGGCCTTGATGCGCTTTGCCTCAAACCGAACACGCCCAATTGGGCCGATGTCTGGGAGAAGCTTTGGCCCGCAGGAGAAGCCGGAGCCCGGGAATGCCTGGAACAGTTTTTCGAGGACGGTGCGCAAGGCTATGGCGAGGGCAGAGATTTTCCCGCCCGCAAAAACGTCTCCCGTTTGTCTCCGTACCTGCGCTTCGGCGTAGTTTCGCCCTACCAGCTCTGGCATTTCCTGCGGCAGCGGCAGGAAGCCGGCGAGATTGGCGATCGGGATACCGCAAAGTTTCTTTCGGAACTTGCCTGGCGGGAGTTCTGTCACCACCTGATGTTTCATTTTCCCGATCTGGCAACCCGGAATTTTCAGCCCAAATTCGACGGTTTTCCCTGGCGTGACGGTGATGCGGCGATTGTTGCCAGATGGAAAAAGGGGCTTACCGGCTACCCGATTGTCGATGCCGGGATGCGCGAACTATGGCAGACCGGCTACATGCACAACCGGGTGCGGATGGTCGCAGCCTCCTTCCTGGTCAAGCATCTGCTTGTTGACTGGCGGGTGGGTGAGCGCTGGTTCTGGGATACTCTTGTCGATGGTGATCCGGCCAGCAATCCGGCCAATTGGCAATGGGTTGCCGGGTGCGGCGCCGATGCCGCCCCCTATTTCCGCATCTTCAATCCCGTGCTTCAGGGGCGCAAATTCGATGCAGATGGCGACTATGTGCGCCGATATGTGCCGGAAATCGCCAGCCTGCCCGACAAATACCTTCACGCGCCATGGGAGGCGCCGGATTCCATTCTGAAAGAATGCGGTGTTGAACTGGGAAAAACCTATCCCGCCCCCGTCGTTGATCACACACAAGCGCGCAAACGAGCGCTCGACGCACTGAAGGAAACAGCGCCTGAAAAGGACATCTGATGAGCGCCTTGGCAAGGAACCTTACTCTCGATACCCCTTGCCAAGCGTTTATCGAACGTGGAAATATTGCCGGAATGATCACCGGAGGCCGTATACTGCGGAAACCGGCGGCAAATACTGTAACGGGGAGTGCTATGGCCGGTCTCCGCGAGGCCATGGCAGAGATAAAGACAGGGAAAGATGCCGGAAAAACCTTTTACCGGCATCCTTCGTTGGCAGGAGGCACATGGTAATGACGGGAACAAACTCCGCAACGACGGCTGGCGGTAGAGGTTCCGGGCCGCTTGAGGTAACCCTCGACAACATCAAGCAGATCACGGCCAACCTTCCGTTTCACAGTTCCGCCATTCTGAAAGCGATGACGCGGCTTGACAGCGGCGCGCTCACCATCGTGTTTCCCAATGGTGCTTCCTACCGTTTCGAAGGTACCAAACCCGGCCCCGATGCCGATATCACCCTGCACAACTGGAATCCGCCGCGCCGTGCGCTTATGGGCGGCTCGATCGGCATTGCAGAAAGCTATATGGACAAGGAATGGGACTCCAGCGACGTGACGTCGCTACTGGAATTGTTCTCGGTCAATTACGACCTGGGTAACGAGTTGACTTCACCAACCTTTTTCCAGGTCATCCTCGAGCGTTTCCGCCACTGGATGAATACCAACACCAAGCGGCAATCGCGCAAGAACATCTCGGCCCATTACGACCTCGGCAACGAGTTCTACAACCTGTGGCTCGACAAGAGCATGACCTATTCCTCGGCGATCTACGAGGACGGTGCCAATTCGCTGGAGGCTGCCCAGGCTGCCAAATACAAGTCGCTGGTCGACAATACCGGCATCGGTGACGGCGACCGGGTGCTCGAAATCGGCTGCGGCTGGGGCGGATTTGCCGAATATGTTGCGAAGAACACCAATGCTCATGTGACCGGGCTGACCATCAGCCAGGAACAGTTCGATTTCGCCAGCGAACGCATTCAGAAGGCCGGGCTCAACGACAAGGTAACGCTGAAACTGCAGGACTATCGCGACGAACAAGGCGTCTACGACAAGATCGCCTCAATCGAGATGTTCGAGGCGGTGGGTGAAAAGTACTGGCCGATCTATTTCGACAAGCTGCGCGAATGCCTCAAACAGGGTGGCAAGGCCGGACTTCAGATCATCACCATTGCCGATCAAAGCTACCGCATCTACCGATCGCGGCCCGATTTCATCCAGCGATACGTCTTCCCGGGCGGCATGCTGCCCTCGCCTACCATTCTCTCGGAACTGGCTGAAAACACCGGCCTGAACGAACTTCCGCCCCGCATCTTCCCGCAGGATTACGCTCGGACGCTTGCCGAATGGCGCGACAACTTCTGGAATGCATGGGACCGCATCGCCCGGCTGGGGTTCGACGAGCGCTTCAAGCGCATGTGGGAATTCTACCTGCATTACTGCGAAGCGGGTTTCCGCTCGGAAAACATTGATGTAAGGCAGGTCTTCTACGCAAAGCCCTGACAACGCCCGCCCGGTGCCGGCGGCACGGGAACGGGTTGAAGGGATGAAAGAAACCAGGATGCGGCTTTCAAAATGGATGACCATCGGCCTGCTGGTGCTTGCCACCGGGTGCACGGCCGTGACACAGCGCACGAGTGTCAATGTCGGCTATTACAATGTCGGCGGCGCATCCTTTTCCGAACTTGACCGGCAGATTGCCTTGCACGGGCCGCAGGTACCCGGTGTTGGCAGGGCAATTGCAGCGACCAGCGTCCGCATGACGCCGAGCATCCGCTTTGGTCCCGTCAACGGCGCGTGCCGGGTAACCAGTGCCAGGGTAAGGGTGCAGGCCAATGTGACCCTGCCCCGCTTTGCCGACCGCAACGCTGCAACCAAGAAACTGAAGGGCGCCATCGACAACATTGAAGCCTATGCAAGGCTGCACGAGGCAGTGCATGTGTCGATTGCCGACAAGTTTGCCGAAGGTGCGGAAAAGGAAATCGCAGCCCTGCCACCGGCGCCCGATTGCGATATTCTGCGCGAGCGCATCACGGTGACCTATAACCGCATCATGAAAGAGCACGAAGCAGCCCAGCTGGAATTCGATGCCCAGGAGCAGCAGCGCTTCGCCCAGCGCAGCTGAGGATCACCGCCCGGTTTTACCGCAAAAAGTATAAGCGCTTGATTTCAAGCCTGCTTTTCGGGAATCCGGACCACGAGGCCGTCCAGTTCCTCTGTCACCTTGATCTGGCAGGACAGGCGGGAATTTTCCTTCGGCTCGTAGGCAAAATCCAGCATATCGGCTTCCATGATATCGGCCTCGCCGGTCTTCTCCCACCAAGCCTCATCCACGTAAACATGGCACGTCGCACAGGCGCAGGCACCGCCGCACTCAGCCTCAATGCCCGGCACAGAGTTCTTGATGGCATTTTCCATCACCGTGGTTCCAACGGCAGCATCCACTTCATGGGATTTTCCGTCATGGGTGAGGTAGGTGATTTTCGGCATATGAATTTCCTCTTGCAGCTTTCGCTGCTGCCAGAATTTTTCAATCGGCGTTTGCAGTGGGAACGCGGCTTTGGATCGTAACGGACTTTCCTGCGTGCTTGGACCTGCGTGCAGCTGGAAGATTTCAAACGGAACGGCTTGCAGATAAGCAAAGATGGCGGCAAGTCAAGCCCGGCTTGCGACTCCTGCGCAGGCACGGGCGCCCCGGTCAATGGATGAATAACGAGAAAAGAATGCTGACGAGCGTCAGCCGAGTTGCTCGATGTAGTCGATAACTCGTTTGAGTTCGGCTTCGACTTCCCCGTAACCGCCATGGCGGGGGGATTCGACCTCCCCTGCCCGGTCGGCCAGTTCGAAGGCGCCGATGCCGCGTGCTGCCCCCTTGAGCGAATGGGCTGCCCGTATGCGGTTGGTGACATCGCAGCTGTTGAGCATCATCTTCATGTAGATTTGCGACTGGGTCTTGAACATGGAGAGGACTTCGGCCTCCAGGGCTTCATCACCCTGGGTCTGGCTTCCCAGATGCACCAGATCTACCGGCTTCGCATTCCCCTCGCGTTGACGGGCTTCAAACACGTCCCGCTTGAGCGCCATCGGCATAAAACAACTCCTGCTCTACGGTCTCCCGAAAAACAGGCTAACAGGCAGGAGTAAAAAGTTGCTTACCGGTAGGGAAACTGTTGACCGCAGATTGAAAACGACAACGTCAGGTCACGAAAGCCCGCTTTCGGCCACGCCGCGGCCTTTGCCGGTCAAGCGGCAGACCAGCCAATCGGGTTTAACCGGGTTGGAAAACCACGGCTCCGCCCAGCCCTTTTCAATACAGCTTCTGATTGTGGCCGGCTTGATTTCCTGGCCGCTGCGGTCAAACAGCGGCAGTTTTCCACCGGGCTGTTCAAGACCAAGCCGCAGATAGCGCAGCTGTGCCTCGCTGGCGCGCGAATTGCCGGAAGCGTTGCCGCTGCTGGCATCCGTCTTTTCTTTTCGGGAATTTCCCTTTTTTTCAGGCACTTGGCCCTTTTCGGGCATTTGAATGACGGTCATGACGCACTCCAAGACGACCCATCAGGGCACCGCCAAGGCGGTTCCACACGTGACCGGCAAGCCATAAGGAGCGCGCATCCCTGCCGGTTTTAACCTTGATTTAACTATTTGCTGAACAGCAAAGCCGATTTATTGTACCCTCAACCACAGTGTGCCATGTAGATTGGCTTGCGGCAAGACGATGGCGGCCTACCCCCTGATCACGGTTAACCGGTCGGGGTGAATTCGCCAGTACAGCGGGGTGACAGGGGCGCGGGCAGGCTCGAGGGAGCAATTCCGACCAACCGCCCCGATACACCATCGGCTTTTCCGCAAAATTTACGACTGACACATCTGCGGGCGCGTATCGCCTGTGGCGGTGAAACGGGGACAAGAGTAACGGGTCATGGCGAGTAAATCCGGCAAGAAGCTGAAAACCGAGGCGGTTGCAGAAGCCGTCGAAAAAGCGCTCGACATCGAGGTTTCCTTCGA
>JAGRLQ010000337.1 GCA_020441735.1 Nitratireductor sp. | reverse complement strand
AATCCAAGGGCAATGTCATCGATCCACTGGAACTGATCGATGACTATGGCGCCGATGCGCTGCGCTTTACCCTTGCGATCATGGCTGCCCAGGGCAGGGATGTGAAGCTCGATCCCGACCGCATCGCCGGTTACCGCAATTTCGGCACCAAGCTCTGGAACGCCACGCGTTTTGCCGAGATGAACGGCGCCATCCATGGCAGCAGCTTTGATACCGGCGCCGTCAAGCTGACCGTCAACCGCTGGATTCTGGCCGAATTGTCGAAGGCGGTCTCGGATGTGACCGGGAATATCGAGAAGTACCGGTTCAATGATGCGGCAAATGCCGCCTACAAATTCGTCTGGAACACGCTCTGTGACTGGTATGTCGAATTGCTGAAACCGGTCTTTGCGGGCGATGATGAGGCAGCGAAATCAGAAGCACAGGCCTGTCTGGGTCATGTGCTTGATGAGACCTTCAAGCTGCTCAATCCCTTCATGCCATTCATGACGGAAGAATTGTGGAGCGAGACCGCAAAGCGCAACAGCCTGTTGTGCCATGCCGAATGGCCTGAGCCCGGCAACATCGACGAAAAGGCCGCCGATGAGGTCAACTGGCTTGTCTCGCTGATTTCCGAAATCCGCTCGGTGCGCGCTGAAATGGGAATCAAGCCCGGCGCCTATCTGCCGCTTGTCATTGTCGATGCCGATGCATCCACCCGCGAACATGCCGCCCGCCACGAGCCGGCGCTGCACCGGCTGGCGCGCGTCGAACCGGTGGAATTTGCTTCCGCAGCACCGAAGGGGTCGGCGCAGATCGTGCTTTCCGGCGCGCTCTACTGCCTGCCGCTTGCCGGTGTCGTCGACCTGTCGGCGGAAAGCGAACGTTTGGAGAAGGAAGTCACCAAGCTCGATGGCGAGATCAGGCGGCTTGAGGGCAAGCTCGGCAATGAAAAATTCGTCGCCAATGCGCCCGAAGCCGTGGTTGCCGAGGAGCGTGACAAGCTTTCAGCCTATCATGAGCAGCGCGAAAAAACCGTGGCAGCGCTGGAGCGCATTCGCCAGGCCGGCTGAACAGGAAAACGAAACAGGGGCAAAACCAGACCGAGGAGATAGTATGATCCCGAAGCTTTTCCGGCGCATCGCCACCATTTCAGCCCTGTCCGCTTCGTTCATCGTGCCGGCATATGCCAACGACTACGCCGATTCCTATGACCGCCTGTGTAACAAGATGAAATCCTGCGCCATGTCCCAGATGGCGGATGCCGAGGGCATGACCGAGGACATGAAGGCAATGGTGATGAACTCGCTCAACTCCATGTGCAAGAGCATCGAAGTGGGTTTTGGCACGGCGCTTGTCTATCAGGATCTGCTGAGTTCTGCTGCCCAATGCATGGATTCCATGGCCGAGCAGAGCTGCGAATCGCTGCAGCAGAGCGATGCTGACAAGACGCCGCAATGCCTCGAATTTCGCCAGAAGGCGGGAAAATACGAGCAATAATCGGTCATTCAGGCCAAAAAGCCGGGCAATTACGCCTGATTTCTGCCCTTTTGGGCACCGTGCTGTTGCGGTTAAGCAACAGTTAACATCTGAAACGCGCCTGGGTGACGTATACGTCAAAATCTGCTTGCGAAAGCCGCAGATTTGTTTTGGATAGGCTGACTGGAGATTACTGGGAATTACCCTGGGGGGCTACCTATATGACAATTCAATCCAAATCGACCCTTGCAGCGCTTTCGATGGTGCTGATGGCCGGCACGGCACACGCGGGGGGTCTCGACCGTACAACCTACTCTCCGAACATCCTGTTCGAGCAGGGCAAGGTATACATTGAGGGCTCGCTGGCACGCGTTAATCCGGACGTTGACGGCGATTTGTCATTTCCGGGCAACCCGGGGCTGTTGATTCCGGCTGTTAGTGGTATCGACGATATGAGCCCGAACTATGGTTTGGTGTCAGGTGGTATCAAGCTGGATATTAGCGACCGTATCGCCGTTGCTTTTCAGACATTTGAGGCTGTGGGTGCAGACATCGACTATGGCGCTCCGCCGAATTTCTACACCAATCTTTTTGCTGATCTGACCGGTCGTGCCTATGTGGGTACAGCCAAAATATCCTTGACCGACAACATTTCTGTATTCGGTGGCATAAAGCACATGGTTGTTTCTGGCGAGGCAACCAGCTTGTACGGTGCAGGTGAATCATGGGATTTCGACCCCGCACATGGCACCGGATACATTGCCGGTATTGCCTATGAGAAGAAAGAAATCGCCCTTCGTGTTTCGCTGACATACGAATCTTCTATCGATATTGATTTGGGAACTAGTAGGGTTGGAGGTGCAACCTTGGTTCCCAATCCGGCGCCCCCTCCTGCGCTTGTTCCGTTTTTCTTCCCGCCTGTCTCGGGAACCACAACGGCCACAATCCCGGAAGCTTGGGAACTGTATTTTCAGACTGGCATAGCTCCGGGTACGCTGTTGTTTGGTAGCGTTCGTCATACGTCTTGGAGTAAAGCCAACATTGTTCTTTTGAACGATCCTTCGTTTGATAGTAACAATGTTACCGATTTTTCCGATAGCCTGACTTGGAACCTGGGGGTAGGCAAGCAGCTTACCGATCGCCTCAGCATGTCGGTTAGCGGCACTTATGAAGCAGGCAGTGGTGATCCCAGCACCCTGCAGCCTGTCGATGGCAAGTTTACGCTTGGCGTGGGTGCCAAGTACAAACTGACCGAAAACATCGAATTGTCCGGCGGTATCAGCCATACTTGGCTGGGAGATAACGAAACAGATGTAAACACGCCGGGGCTTCCGGAAGGCGTATTCGAAGACAACCACGCTTGGGCCTTCGGTACCAAGATCGCGCTTCGCTTCTAGGCAAGCCTGATTATACAGAATTCAAAAACCGCCCCGGACAGGTTCCGGGGCGGTTTTCTTTTGGCCGTTCGGACAAAGATCAGTTCTTGCGGTGCACGAAGACCCAGCCGGTGGAGCCTTCCACATTCTCCAGATGCGCACCGTGCTCCTTGCTGACGAGCGTAAGCGTGCCTGCCTTTTCAAGCGCCGCCAGCTTGGCCGGAAAACTCCCTTCCTCGAAGTAGTGGTCATTGAGTCCGATGACGAGATAGCCGCCAGGGCGGAGCACGCGCAGAATATCGTCAATCGCATCAGGCTGAACATGGCCGAAGGAAAAGACACCCACACAGGCAGCAGCGCCGTATTGGCCATCGGACGCATCAAGGGGAGGGTGGTTGAGATCGGCCTCAAACAGCCGTCGGTAGACACCCGTTGCCTGGGCTTTGGACAGCATCTCGGGTGAAAGATCGCAGCCATCGATGGTTTCATATCCGGCGGCTGCGAGCGCCCTGCCTGAAAGGCCGGTGCCGCACCCGACATCGAGAACCGCCGCGTGGGTTTCAAGTCCGGCAGCCGCAAGCGCCCTTGCGCAGCGTTCCGGCTGGCGATAGCCTTTCTCTTCACCGATCTCGAGATCATAGACCTCCGCCCATTGGGCGTAGTGCTGTTTTGTCTCGTCGGTCGTCTTCAGGTCATACGCCTTGTCGAAGTAGCGTTTTCCTTCGCCGTCTTTCTCATCCTTCTCTTCTGCCAATCCTGCCTCCCTCAACTTCCGTCTCTTCGGTCAGTGAACGAAAATCGTTGCCGTATTGCAACAGCCCTTTGTCAAATGACGCTTGCGGGCGGTGTCAATGCGGCTGTGGCCCGTTGTGCCCCTTTTGCGCCATATTGCGGCGGGACAGAGCATGACAAGAAAATCCGTGATTTTTCCGGCCGGAAGGCCGTTCCTGCGCTCGGGCTAAGGATTTGGAAACCGGGATTGCGTAGCGTGCGGTCTGACTTGCCTAATCGGAAATAAAGTCCGAAAACGGCGGTTTGTCCGGTGCAGCCTGCGCCAAGTCAGTAGCTGGGGAAAATCATGGCAGTAAAAAACGAGGCCGCCAAAGGCGGCAACAAGCATGCAGGGAACGCGATGAGTGGCGAGAAGACTGGCTCGAAAGGCGAAAGCCGCTTCGACAAATCGAAATTGCCGAGCCGCCATACGACGGTAGGACCTGCCAAGGCGCCGCACCGTTCCTATCTTTATGCCATGGGGCTTTCCACCGAGGAGATCGCCCAGCCGCTGGTTGGCGTTGCCTCCTGCTGGAACGAAGCTGCTCCCTGCAACATCTCGCTGATGCGCCAGGCCCAGGTGGTCAAGAAGGGCGTTGCGGCCGGCCACGGCACACCGCGCGAATTCTGCACCATCACCGTTACCGATGGCATCGCCATGGGCCACCAGGGCATGAAGTCGTCTCTGGTCTCGCGCGAGGTCATTGCCGACTCGGTGGAACTGACCATGCGCGGCCATTGTTATGATGCGCTGGTCGGGCTTGCCGGCTGCGACAAGTCACTTCCCGGCATGATGATGGCCATGGTGCGTCTCAACGTGCCGTCGATCTTTATCTATGGCGGCTCCATCCTGCCCGGGACCTTCCGGGGTAACCAGATCACTGTTCAAGACGTCTTTGAAGCGGTTGGACGCCACTCCGTCGGCGATATGAGCGATGCCGATCTGAGCGAGATCGAGCAGGTGGCCTGTCCTTCTGCCGGTTCCTGCGGCGCACAGTTTACCGCCAACACCATGGCAACCGTGGCTGAGGCCATCGGCCTGGCGCTGCCCTATAGCTGCGGTGCCCCGGCACCCTACGAAATCCGCGACCGTTTCTGCTATGCCGCCGGTGAACAGGTGATGGATCTCATCGCCGCCAATATCCGTCCGCGCGACATCGTCACCCGCAAGGCACTGGAAAACGCAGCCGCCGTGGTCGCTGCTTCGGGTGGCTCTACCAACGGTGCCCTGCACCTGCCGGCCATTGCGCACGAATGCGGTATCAAGTTCGATCTCTTCGACGTTGCCGAAATCTTCAAGAAAACGCCGTATGTTGCCGATCTGAAGCCGGGCGGCAAATACGTCGCCAAGGACATGTTCGAGGCTGGCGGCATTCCGCTGCTGATGAAAACCCTGCTCGAGCACGGTTACCTTCATGGCGATTGTATGACGGTCACTGGCCGTACTTTGGCCGAAAACATGTCGCATGTTGAATGGAATGGCGAGCAGGATGTTGTGCGCCCCGCCAATAACCCGATCACCAAAACCGGCGGCGTCGTCGGCCTGAAAGGGAACCTGGCGGAAGAAGGCGCCATCGTCAAAGTGGCAGGCATGGAAAAGCTGAAGTTTTCCGGCCCTGCGCGCTGTTTTGATTCAGAAGAGGCTGCGTTCGAAGCGGTCCAGAAGCGTGAGTACAAGGAAGGCGAAGTGCTGGTTATCCGCTATGAAGGCCCCAAGGGCGGCCCGGGCATGCGCGAAATGCTGGCAACCACCGCAGCGTTGTACGGCCAGGGCATGGGCGACAAGGTTGCGCTCATCACCGACGGACGCTTTTCCGGCGCCACGCGCGGCTTCTGCATCGGCCATGTCGGCCCGGAGGCTGCTGTCGGAGGTCCCATCGGCCTGCTCAAGGATGGCGACATCATCGAGATTGATGCCGTCGAGGGAACGCTGGATGTGCGTTTGAGCGAGGCCGAACTCGCCGAACGCGCCAAACAATGGAAACCGCGCCGTCATGACTATCAGTCCGGCGCATTGTGGAAATACGCCCAGACGGTTGGTACCGCGCAATATGGCGCCGTGACCCATCCGGGCGGAGAAGAAGAAACGCATTGTTATGCTGACATCTGAAGTATCGCGTAAGGCCAGAACGGCGCTTGTTGCCGCAGCAGTGCTCGCTGCGGCAGCGGCCATGCCGTCCACGGGATTTGTGGCGGGCGCCCATGCGTTTGATCCTACCAAGGTCTTCAAGAAGGAAAAGCCGTCTGCGCGAGACCTTTTCCGCTTCTATCTGAAGAAGAAGAAGGAAGGCGATACGGAAGAAGCGATCGACGTGCTGGAATATGCCGCCGATCAGGGCAATCAGACCGCCCAGTGGAAGCTCGGCAAGATGTACGAGGCGGGCGACACCGTGGCCCGCGATCCGTCAAAAGCCTTTCATTTCTACAAGCAGATTGCCGACAATTACGGCGAGGCGCGCCCGAACACGCCCGAATGGGCGATCACCGGCAAGGCCATGGTCATGCTCGGCCATTACTACTCGGATGGCCTGCCCGAGGCCGGAATTGCCCAGAACGGCAACGAGGCGCGGGTAATGTATACCACCGCGGCGATGTACTTCCGCGATCCCGATGGCCAGTTCGAACTCGGCAAATTGCTGCTTGAGGGCGAAAACAGCCCCGAGGAAGCCCGTCAGGCGATCCGCATGCTGCAGCTTGCCCACAAGAAGGGCCATGTCGGCGCGCTGGCGTTGCTGGGCCATGCCCTGGTCGAGGGAGAATATGTTCAGCAGGACGTCGTGCGCGGCCTGACCATGCTGACCAAGGCCAATGAGAGTGCCACACCGGAAATGCGCGGCTGGATTGCCGAGCTTCAGCAGAGTGCCTTTGCGCTCGCCAGCGTCGAGCAGCGCCAGCAGGCAATCGCCAAACTCCAGGCGCAGTAAATTCCGCCAACCATCCCATATTTCTGATAAATCGCCGTTGCGGTAGGCTCAGCCGTGCAGAAGCGTGCGGTCGAACAGCGTCATGCGCGCTGGCTGCGGTGCTTCCGGCCGGTCGCCCGGCAGGGAAAGCGGCGGACCAAGCTCATGCCCGCTTGCAAGCGGGCAGGGCGTGTCGAGCATTTTCCAGCTTGTATTGTTGAGCACACGGTCGCAGCGCGCCATGGTCATGCCCTTGGGACCCTTGATGCAGGCGGTCTGGCCTTCCTCGACATCCCCGCCGGAATGCCGGCAGGTGCAGTTCGGCCCGGCAAGCGCCTGCTGCGGAAGCAGGGCGCTCCCGCCGAGAACAATGCCGGCCAGTGCTGCAAGCATGAGGTTGCGCATAACCAAATAGTGCGCCCAAAGCGCGATTCTGTCAAATACAGGCGCTGGCGCTTGCTTTACCCCGCATACTCCACCCACACCGGCACATGGTCCGAAGGCTTCTCCCAGGCGCGGGTGTGCTTGTCGATGGAAACGCCTGAAAGCCGGTTGGCGGCTTCCGGCGACAACAGAAGATGGTCGATGCGGATGCCGTTGTTCTT
>JAGRLQ010000005.1 GCA_020441735.1 Nitratireductor sp. | reverse complement strand
CGCGAAGATATTCCGCCTCGCCCTGTTCGCGGTATTCGGAGATGAAGCGGATGATCCCGGTCTGGAAGCCGAGACAGGCAATGCCACCGAGAATGACGGCGGCTACCCAGACGGCGACGAAGATGCCGTATTCGAACTGGCCCATCCAGCGGGCAAGCAGGACCTGGCTCACATAGGCGATGACCGCGCTGAATATCCGGATGGCGAAAGCAAACATCGCAATGCGTCCGGAAACCGCGCTGTCGCCGGTGCCGCTGATGATCTCATCCACCCGCGCCAGCAATGGCGCGGCACGTCTTGCCAGATTGTCAGGCAAGCTGCGTTCAGCCAGGGGGGCCAGTCTGGGGACGAATTTCAGGTTCAAGGTGTGCTCCGCGGGTTGCCGCCGAGTCATACCAAGAAGCACTTAAGAAAGGGTTCGAAACTGGCGCACTGGTTAACGGCTCGCCCTGCCCTGTTAACCATGATCGGCGAAATCCGGGCGTATTGCCTTCAAAGGATCAGCCCTTGAAGCCGCCGCCGTCCAGAAACGCCTGTTCTGCCGGCGTGGTGTGGCGGCCCAGAACCGGATTGCGGTGCGGAAAACGGCCGAAGCGGGCAATGATGTCGTGGTGTTCGCGGGCATATTTCATGCCCCCGGCGCCCACCGCGCTGTGCTGCAGGCGCAGGCTCATCTCCTGGTCAGCGATGCTCTCGCTGTGCATGAAGGGCATGTAGAGAAAGAAGCGGACATCATCGGCAACCTGACCCGGGTAGCCTTGCTCCAGTGCGAAACGGGCCATTTCCAGTGCCCTTGCATCGCGTGAGAAAGCCTTGCCGTCTTCGCGGAAAAGATTGCGCGAGAACTGGTCGAGCACCAGGATGAACGCCAGGCAGGATTGCGGGTCGTCTTTCCAGTCATCGTGCTCACCCTTGGCGGCGGCTTCGTTCAGCGCAAGAAAGCGCTCCTCCAGCTCGCGATCGAAGGCGTCATTCCTGGTAAACCACTTCTCGGGGCCGGCCTCGTTCCAGAACTCCAAAACCTCTTTCCATTGGCTCATGGCTTTCTCCACGCATGCGTATTCAGCTTGTTGCCTATCATCTGCTGCCCGCCTATGTGTTTGCAAGGCTGAAACCGCGAATGTTTGGCAAATGCAAGATGAGTGATGAGGCGCAGATTCTGGATGTTCGCGGGCTTAACTGCCCGCTGCCGGTCCTCAAGGCGAAAAAGGCAATGCGCAGCCTCGCGGCCGGTGAATTATTGTGGGTCGAAACCACCGATCCCCTTTCGGCAATCGATATCCCGGCCTTCTGTGAAAACGACGGACACGATCTCGTAATGTCTGAGGAAGCAGACGGGTATCAGCGTTATCTGCTGCGCAAGCAGGGACAATAGAGGGACTATTCCGGCCCGCTGAAACGCATGCCGCCAATGGCAAGAGGATTGTCCGCCAGCGCCTGCTGGTCGGCACGGTCGATGGATGGCTGGTTCGTTGTGCTGGCGAAAAGACCTGTAACAAACTCGGGCTTCATACCATCGAGGAAGATCACGAGACTGGTTGTTGCAACCCCATCGGGCCAGGCCGGCAGGAATTCCGGTTCGCTCAGGCGCCGTCCGGCAGCCTGAATGAGAAGCGGCCTTTCCTCGCCCTCCACATCGACCAGCCCCTTGATGCGCAGGACATGATCGCCATGGGCTGACAGCATCAGATCGAGAAAAAGGTCGAGTTGGGCGTGTTTGACAGGCGTTTGAGAACGCAGGGTAACGCAGCAGATGCGCTCGCTGTGGCGATTGATGTCATGGTGATGGTGGTGGGCGTGCCCTTCATTGCTCTCAAGCTGGCGGGTGACAGGGATGATGTCCTGAAGCCAGTTGCCTGTATCGCTGGCGGCAATTTCGTCAAGCAATTCTGCTGGAGTAAGGATTTGAGCCGCCGCATTGAAAGACATCAGACGGTCCTTGATCGCGGACGGGTCTCCAGACTGGTCTGTCTTTGACAGGATGATGCGGTCGGCCAGCATGATCTGGTTTCTGGCTTCGTCGTAGCGGTCGAGAGTTTCCATTCCGGTTACGGCATCGAAAACCGTGAACAGGCCGCGAAAAGACAATTGCCCGCTGATCTCAGGCGCCGACAGGATGGCGGCCAATACGGGCAAGGGATCGGCGAGCCCCGTCGTTTCGATGATGATTGCGGCAGGCACTGGGTCGCGCATCAGCAGGTTGGCAAGCGTATCAACGAGTTGACCGCGCACCGTGCAGCACAGGCAGCCGTTGGCCAGTTCGATGATGCCCCCATCGGCGCTCTCCACGAGATGATGATCGAGCGAAACCTCGCCGAATTCGTTGATGATGACAGCGGTGCTGGCAAGGGCCGGCTGTTTGAGCAGGGCGTTGAGCAGGGTGGTCTTGCCGGCGCCAAGAAACCCGGTCAGCACAAGGACGGGGATTGTGCTCCCTTTGCCTGCCTGCGTATCCATCCGGCGGCCTATTGGACCGCGCTGGCAGCAGGACGGCGCACGGGAACAGGAACCGTGCCGCGCAACAGGGCTTCGCTGTCGAGCGCTTCGCCATCGACGCCAACCACGGAATATTCGGGCCGTTTTATTGGCAGTGGCACACGCGAGGGTATGAAGGCGCGGGCAAGCCATGCCGGGCTCGGGTCGCCATCGACCCCGCCGGTGGCAACGACGACGGGCTTTTTTGTCACCTGGCGCGGGTGCAGCCATTTCGACTTGATGACAGCGGTTTCCGAGGCCGGGTCGTAGCGGCTCTGACGGGCCTTTTCGGTGCACAGCACCGGCCGCATGTTGACCGGCCTTACTGGCGCTGCAGGATGGGCAATGTCCGCCATCGTCCGGCCTTCGGGCGTTGCAAATCCTCTGAGCAACAGCCGGGCGGCAAGTTCCGCCCGCTCGGTCTGAGAGGAGGCGCCAAACACGACAGCAACCAGCCTGCGGCTACCCCGTTCGGCGCTCGCAACAATGTTGTAGCCGGAAGCGCAGACAAAGCCGGTCTTCATGCCGGTAGTGCCGTCAAAGCGCTCCAGCAGCAGATTATAGGAGGTATAGAGCCGGTCGCCTGCTTTGATGGTCGGCGTCTCGAAGAATTCACGGTACTGGGGAAATTCGTTCCAGATGGCGCTGGAAAGGATCACCATGTCCCGGGCGGAGACATACTGGCCGGTATCGTGCAGCCCGTTGGGATTGACGAAGCGGGTGTTTTCAAGTCCCAGCCTTTGTGCTTCCTCGTTCATGCGGGCAACAAAAGCCGGGACGGTTCCGGCAAGGGATTCGGCGACTGCCACGGCGATGTCGTTGGCGCTTTTGACGATCAGAATCTGAAGTGCGGTATCGAAGCGCAGCCTTGTATCCTTGGGATATCCCATGCGGCTTGGCGGAACTTTCACCGCGTTGGTGGTAACGGTTACCGGTGAACCCGGTGAAATCTCGCCACGCTCGATGGCCCGGAAAGTAACATATGCCGTCATCAGCTTGGTCAGCGATGCAGGATGCCAGCGGTCGTCGATGCGGTTTGCAGCAAGAACCCGGTTGCCGGCGGTATCTACCAGAACATAGGGAATGTCGGGAAAGGGAGGTCCGTCCTGCTGGGCCTGTACGGTTGCCGGGACCAGCAGCAGGACAATCAGGCTCAGGCAGGCGAAGATCCCGCTGCAAAGGGCTGCGAATATTTTCCGGCGCGCCACGGTCATTGTTTACTTCACCTTGATTCAGGTTCACGATACAGGCTTGGTGACAGACCCGGATGCCAGCCGGCGATCCCGCAGATACAGAACCGTTTTCAATTCCTAGAGGGCAGCATGGCCATAATCAACCGCATGGCAGAGCTTCATGATGAAATCACGGCATGGCGCCGAGCTTATCATACCAATCCCGAGCTCATGTACGATGTTCATGACACGGCGGGCGATGTGGCTGAAAAACTGAAGGCGTTCGGCTGCGACGAGGTGGTAACCGGCATCGGCAGAACGGGCGTGGTGGGCATCATCCGGGGAAGCAGGCCCGGCGACCGGGTGATCGGCCTTCGTGCCGACATGGATGCGCTGCCGATTACCGAGGAAACCGGCCTGCCCTATGCCTCCAAAAACAACGGCAAGATGCATGCCTGCGGTCATGACGGGCATACGGCGATGCTGCTGGGTGCCGCACGATATCTGGCCGAAACCCGCAATTTTGCCGGCACAGCGGTGATGATCTTCCAACCGGCAGAAGAGGGTGGTGCCGGTGGCGAGGCCATGGTGCAGGACGGGTTGATGGAGCGCTTCGGTATCGAAGAGGTTTACGGCCTGCACAACATGCCGGGGCTGGAAGTCGGCAAGTTCGCCATCTGCGAAGGGCCGATCATGGCTTCCACCGATGAATTCACCATCACCATCAAGGGAAGGGGATCGCATGCGGCCATGCCGCATCAGGGGGTCGACCCGATTGTCGTGGGGGCGCAACTGGTTACCGCGCTGCAGACCATCCGATCCCGCAATGTCCATCCGCTGGAGGGGCTGGTCGTGTCCATCACCCAGTTCCATGCGGGCAATACCTATAACGTCATCCCGGAGACGGCGATGATCAACGGCACCATCCGCTCACTAGGCGACGAGACGAGAAAGCTCGCGGAGGAACGCCTGTACGCGATGACCGACATGGTGACGAAGATGGCGGGGGCAACCTACGAGATGGATTTCCGCGTCGGCTATCCGGTGACGGTCAACGATGACGCGGCGACCCGCAAGGCGGTCGGAGTGGCGAAGCTGGTGGCCGGCGAAAGCGGTGTCAATTCGCAGGTGCGGGCGACGCTGGGTGGCGAGGATTTCGCCTATATGCTGAATGCCCGGCCCGGCGCCTACATCTTCATGGGCAACGGGGATACGGCAGGCCTGCACCATCCGGCCTATGACTTCAACGATGAAGCCATTCCGCACGGCACGTCCTACTGGGCGAAGCTGGTTGAGACGCTAATGCCGGCGTCCTGATCCTACAACAGTTCCAGCGGAACGCCCGGTGCGTCCTTCAACTGCTTGATGACAATCGTGCTCTTGACCGTCTGGACGGAAGCATCCGGCAGCAGGCGTTCATTGATGATCTCGCCCAGTTCGGAAAGGCTGCGTACCAGTATCTTGAGGCGATAATCCATCTCGCCGGTCAGGGAGCAGGCTTCCCGCACTTCCGGTATGCGGTCGATCAGGCTGGCGAAGCGGCGGGAATTGTCGGGATTGTGGGTATTGAGCGTGACATCGATGAAAACCGTAAGGTCAAAGCCGGTCTTTTCCGGTGCGATGACGGCCCGGTAGCCAATAATGGTGCCGTCGCTTTCGAGCCTGGCACGCCGCCGCGAACACTGACTGGCGGAAAGCCCGACTCGCTCAGCCAGTTCCTGATTGGTCAGGCGGCCATCTTCCTGTAGCGCGTGAAGCAGTTTGATATCCAGGCGATCCAGCATGCGTGTAGCGTGTATGTTTTCACCAAGAATTGCAAGTAACATGTACCAATAGCTTTTGCAGCGTAATGTTTGCACGCTCTGTGCATTAAATTTGCACTATCCTGTTGGCGAAGCATTGTTATCAAGAGGAAGCATCATGGGTCCGTTTCCACATGACGCGCCGGTGGCGCAGATCACAGAAGAAAATCCGGCCGGCACGGACGGGTTCGAGTTCGTCGAGTTTTCCCATCCCGAGCCCGCCGAGCTTGAGGGCCTGTTTTCCCGGATGGGATTTGTTCCCGTGGCGCGGCACAAGAAAAAGGCCATCACGGTCTGGCGGCAGGGCGACATCAACTACATCATCAATGCCGAGCCCGGCTCGTTTGCTGAGCGTTTCGTGGCCGAACATGGTCCCTGCGCCCCTTCCATGGCCTGGCGAGTGGTCGATGCCAGGCATGCTTTCGATCATGCGGTTGCCAGGGGTGCGACGCCCTATGAAGGCAATGACAAGACGCTCGACGTGCCTGCCATCACGGGCATTGGCGGCTCGCTGATCTATTTTGTCGATAGCTACGGCGAAAAGGGCTCACCCTATGGCGGGGAATTCGACTGGCTGGGTGAGACCGATCCGAAGCCCGAAGGGGTCGGCTTCTATTATCTCGATCACCTGACCCACAATGTCTTCAAGGGCAACATGGATGTCTGGTTCCGGTTCTACGGCGATTTGTTCAATTTCCGGGAAATCCGCTTCTTCGACATCGAGGGCAAATTTACCGGCCTCTTCAGCAGGGCGCTCACCTCGCCCTGTGGCAAGATCCGCATTCCGATCAATGAAGACCGCAGCGACAACGGCCAGATCGTGGCGTATCTCAAGAAGTACAATGGCGAAGGCATTCAGCACATCGCCATCGGAACCGAGGACATCTACTCAGCGACCGATGCGATCGCCGATCAGGGGTTGAAATTCATGCCCGGCCCGCCCGAGACCTATTACGACATGAGCTATGACCGCGTAAGGGGCCATGACGAACCGAAGGATCGAATGATGAAACACGGCATCCTGATCGACGGCGAAGGGGTTGTCGGCGGCGGAGAGACGAAAATCCTGCTGCAGATTTTCTCCAAGACCGTGATTGGCCCGATCTTTTTCGAGTTCATCCAGCGCAAGGGNNGACGGCTTCGGCGAGGGCAATTTCAAGGCGCTGTTCGAATCCATCGAGGCCGAGCAGATCGCCAATGGAGAACTTGGAAGTGTGGCGGCTGAATAGCCGCCCGGTCCGCTAGTTGCCTTCCCAGCCTTCGGAAATGCGGCGCTGCAGCTCGCTGACATTGGTTATGATGATGCCGCCGCGTGCCTTCTCGATATAGCCGTCTCGCTCGAGCTGGTTCAGCTCGCGTGACACCACTTCGCGCCGCGTGCCGATGCGCTCGGCCAGTTCACGCTGCGTGGGCGGTGGCGAGACGATGCGGTGTTCGGGGTTGGCAGCGCGGGTGCGCGACAGGCGCAGCAATTCCGAATAAAGACGGTGCTTTGCCTGCAGGAAGGAGTGTTCGGCAAGCCGCATGTTCAGCGAGCGGATACGGTCGGCGAACAATTTCAGGATTTCCATGGCGACTTCGGGTGCGTCTTCCAGGATGGTTTTGAAGACTGATGCGGGCATGGTGCAGATTCGCGCGCGCGTCAGCGTTGTCACATTGGCCGAGCGCGGCGAATTGTCGATTGCCGATATCTCGCCGAAGAACGATCCCTCCGACATCTCGCCGAGTATGACTTCCTTGCCGACGGCGATGCGGATGATGATCCGCACCGAGCCGGAAACGATGAAGCGGACATCCGTGCTGGTGTCCTCGATGTCGATAACGAGTTCATGTTCGCCATAGTCACGCCAAGTGCAACTGCGCGCGAAACGGGCTGACTGCTCAGGAGACAGCGACTGAAATAACGGAATTCCCGACAGGTCCTGCATGAAACGCCCTTCATTTGCGGTACCGATCCGGGGTTCGACCCCCCGGATAATTGTGCATGATTTAGCGGTCCAGACCAAACAAAAATGCGGAACGGGCTGTATTTCCATCTCCGGCAGGCGTAACGGTCAGGTTTGCACCGCCTTTCAAAGCCCATCCCGGAATGATTGAACAGCTTCCCTCCCTGCCGCTTCTGGCGCTTGCGCTTGCCATCGTGGTCTTTGCCTCGACGCTTCAGGCGTCGGTGGGCATGGGGTTCGGTATGGTTGCAGCCCCCCTGCTGGCGCTTATCGATCCGTTGCTTTCGCCGGTACCGATCCTGATGGTCGGCACCGTGGTCGCGGTTTGGGGGGCGTGGCAGGAGCGTGGCAACATTGCCGGCGAGGAGATTGTTGCAGGGATCGGCGGCAGAATCATCGGATCATCGATGGCGCTCCTGTTGCTGCTGGTCTTCAGCGACGAGCGTTCGTTCTATGTGCTTTTCGGTGTGCTGATCCTGATCGCCGTCATCCTGACGGCGCTGGGAAAACCGGTTGCCTTCACGATTGCCAATCACTGGAAGCTCTCCACCCTTTCCGGCCTGATGGGCACCATTACCTCTGTGGGTGCGCCGCCGATGGCCATTCTCTATCGGGGGCAACGGCCCGACAAGGTTCGCCCGACGCTCAATGCGCTGTTCTTTTCCGGCTGCACGGTTGGGCTGATTTCCATGGGCCTGGCGGGCCGGCTCGCCATGATGCACCTTTTCCTGTCGGTGGTCATCCTGCCGGGTGTAGTGGCGGGTATCTGGCTGGCGCGGTATTTCAGAACCGACAACGCCAGAAAGCTCTCCAGCATAATGCTGACCGTATCGGGTGCTGCAGCTGTTGCGCTGATTCTCAGGGGTCTCGAGATCTTTGCCTGACAGGCACCGCATGCCGGAAACAAGGTTGTCTTCTACAAAAAATACAACCTTCAGGATGCGTTCCGAGGACTACATTTCACCTGTCCGGAATTTACCTTTTACTCATTAAATTGATTTACCACAGTAGTTTGATCGATCCTACCATTGTGGGAGGTCAGGATGGGCGAATGTTGTTAACCGGGAAGTATAGTGACGATCCACGCCTGAAATCACTTCCGCTGGAAGTGTATGATACGGTCGTGCGGTCTTTGCACGGCGACAGTCGCACCTTGTTTGCGGGCAAGTCTGCGACGATATTCGCCGGATTCATCGCCTGGTACAAATCAGGCGAGACGGCACTCTTTTTCTGTTTTTGCGCCATGGTGGTGCTGGCGCTTGCCCGGGCTGCCCACATAATTCTTTTCAATCGCAATGAGAACAAGGCGCTCAGCCATGCCGAGCTGAAGCAGGCCGAGTTCCGCTATCGCATCCTGTCGGGCGCCTATGTGGCGATGCTCGGCGTGATTTGCTTCGTCAGCCTGGCCGTGACCGATGACGCGGTTATTCATCTCATCGTCATTTCGGCGACGCTGGCCAATGTTGCCGGTATCTCAGGGCGCAATTTCGCAAGCCTCAAGGTGGTGAACCTTCAGGCGATGGGCGTTACCGTTCCGCTCATTCTGGGACTGTTCCTGTTCGGCAACATCTATCACATTCTGCTGGGTTGTCTTCTGCTGCCCTTTCTGCTGGCCATCCAGTCGATCTCCATGCATCTGAGAGCGACACTGCTGGAAGCGACGTTTCAGGCGCTTGACAACAAGACGATTGCCGACCGTTTCGAAGTGGCACTCGAAAACGCCTCGCACGGCATGGCGATGATCGACAGTGACGGCATCTTTCTGGTCGTCAACGAGCGGTTTGCCCAGCTGTTTGGTCTGGCGGAGGACTTCAACCTTGTCGGCTCCAGCCTGACGGAGTTGACGGTTCAGACGATGCAGAGCAGCCGTGCGCCGCTGATACAGGATACGATCATCTCCGAGCGTATCCGGCAGTGTCTGGTTGGCGGCAAGCGAACCCAGTTCACCCATACCCAGCCAAACGGGATCACGGTCGAGGTTACCTTCAACCCGATGAGTGAAGGGGCGGGCGTGATCGTGCTTGAGGATGTTTCCGACCGCGTCAAGTCGGAGGTGGAAATCCGTCAGCTTGCCAATTACGACCCGCTGACGCACCTGCCGAACCGGCGGCATTTCACCTCGCTGGTGAAAGCGCGCATCGAGAAGGAAGGCGAGCATGCCGCCTTCTCGCTCTATTTTGCGGATCTCGACAACTTCAAGGCGATCAACGATTCTCTCGGTCATCCCATTGGCGACAAGCTGCTGTGCGCCGTGTCGCTGCGGATGAAGTCCTGCCTGCCGGAGGGCGGCAGCATCTGCCGGTTCGGCGGCGACGAGTTCGTCATCGTGCTGCCGGGCGTAGTACAGAAAGAGGATTGCGAGCGCTTCGCTCAGCGGCTGATCGCCGAAGTCTCCAAGCCGGTACTGATCGACGGTCATCTGATCATCGTCGGTTCAAGTGTCGGCATTTCCATATGCCCCGACAATGGCAATGATTTCGACCAGCTTCTGAAAATGTCGGATGTTTCGCTTTACGAGGCCAAGTCGAAAGGCCGCGGAACGCTGTATTTCTATTCCGACTCGCTTGGCGAGAAGATTCGCCGCAGACGCGAACTGGAAGTTGACCTGCGCCGTGCCGTTCAGCGCGGCGAACTGACGGTGTACTACCAGCCATTGATCGATCTGGAGAGCCGGCAGATCACCTGCTTTGAAGCGCTGGTGCGCTGGAAACATCCGAAGCTCGGCTATGTCCCGCCGTCGGACTTCATTCCGATGGCAGAGGAAATCGGCCTGATTTCCAAGATCGGCCGGTTCGTGCTGGAGACGGCGACGGCTGAGTGTGCGGCCTGGCCGAACGACATCAAGGTGGCGGTCAACGTTTCGTCGCTGCAGTTCCAGCAAAGCGATGTCTGCAATGTCATTGCAACCGCGCTGCGCAAGAGCGGTCTGGCGACCAACCGGCTGGAAGTCGAGGTAACCGAATCTGCCGTGCTGGACGATCTCAAGGAAACTTCCGCGACGCTGCGCACGCTGGCTCAGGGCGGCATCCGCATTTCGCTCGATGATTTCGGCACCGGCTTTTCAAGCCTCAGCTATTTGCACCAGCTGCCGCTGGACAAGGTCAAGATCGACCGCTCCTTCCTGGAAAGCATTCGCGAGGACGAGCGCTCGCTTATTCTCCTTTCAGGTGTCACACACATGGCGGCCGATCTCGGTCTGCAGGTGGTTATCGAGGGTATTGAGGAAGAGGAGCAGCTGGCCATTCTGCGCGGCAAGGTTCATGTCAACCAGGCGCAGGGCTATCTGTTCGGCAAGGCCATGCCGGCCGAAGCGGTCCGCCAGTTGCTGAGCGAGCAGCCTGCCTCCGCGGCTCCCCGTCAGGCGAAAGCCGCGGGCTGATTTCGTATAAATCTGTATTGTTTTGAAGAAATCCCGGCAGTTGAAAGACTTGCCGTTAGGGAATCTGTATTGGTTAACAAATCCTTTCCGCGTTAACCCTGTTTTTATTCAAATGCTCTGAAACGCCCGAATCGCACCACCCGCGCCTTTACACCGGTTAACAATTGGTTAATCATGAAGGCGGTTCTGATGAACCTAGTGGGGCAAGTATAGGTGTGGGTGTTATGCGTAGTGATCAGCCGTTTTCGCAAAGGCTTACCGGCTATCTTCAGAACGTGGACTACCGGGTAGCGATAGATGATGCCGAGCGCGAAGCGCTCTTCCGGCTCCGCTATTCCTGTTACCGCCGTGAAGGGACGATTTCGTCAAATCCGCAGAAGCGGTTCAGCGACGATTACGACCTGATGAACAATTGCTGGTTGTTCGGTATCTATCTGGACGAAGAGCTGGTGAGTTCCATCCGCTTTCACGTGATTTCCCCGGAAAACCCGAGGGGTCCGGCATACGATGTCTTTCCGGACATCGTGCGGCCGATGATCGATGCCGGGATGACGGTGGTCGACCCCACTCGTCTGGTCGTCGAGCGCTCGATGACGGAACAGCATCCGGCCTTGCCCTATGTCACCATCCGGGCCGCCTTCATGGCAGCCGAGTACTTTGAAGCCGAATACATGCTGGCGACGGTGCGGCGTGAGCATCAGGCATTCTACATGCGTTATTTCGGCTTTGAAAAACTGTGTGATCCGAGACCGTATCCGACACTCCTGAAACCGATCAGCCTGCTGGCGGCCAACATGCCACGGCAACGCGATATGGTGGTGGACCGGTTCCCGATCTTCCATTCGTCCTTCACCGAACGGCGGATGCTGTTCGACAGCGTACCGCAGGGCGGGTTCGAACTGCCGCATGGCGGGAACCGCCCGATCGCCGAGAGACTGCGGGTCGCAAACGCCTGACCGGATACCCGTGACAGCGGAGTAATTGCCGCAACATTTCAAACGCCCCGCGAGTTCGTCTCCGGGGCGTTTTTGTTGGCTGATATCAGGAAAGACGGTTCAGCAGGGCGCGGTGAACATCTTCAGCTTCCACCATGCCCTTGATGCGTCCCTTCTCCTCCACATAAACCGGCAAGCCGGTTTCGAGCTGCAGGCGCATGATATCGGAAAGGCTGGTATCGCGCGGTACGCCCTTTGCCTTGGCGTGACCGCGCTTTCGGCTTGAAGCCTTCTGCATGGCTTCGCCGGCACGCAGAACCGCAAGCGGGTTCATGTGAGCGACGAAATCCGAAACGTACTCATTTGCCGGATTGGTCAGGATCTCCTGCGCGGTTCCCACCTGGATGATGCGCCCGCCCTCCATGATAGCAATCCGGCTGCCGATCTTGATTGCCTCATCGAGGTCATGACTGACGAAAATGATGGTGCGCTTCAGCCGATGCTGAAGATCGATGAGTTCATCCTGCAATCTCGCCCGGATCAGCGGATCGAGGGCGGAATAGGGCTCGTCCATCAGTAGGATCGGTGCCTCGGTGGCAAAGGCGCGGGCCAGGCCGACGCGCTGCTGCATGCCGCCTGAGAGTTCCTGGACACGCTTCTGCGCCCAGTCTGCCAGACCAACCAGTTCAAGCTGTTCGCCTACCCTGCGTTTGGTTTCCGACTTGTCGATACCGGCGAGCTCCAGACCGAAGCCGACATTTTCCTCAACCGTCCGCCAGGGCAGCAGGCCGAATTGCTGGAACACCATGGAAACCCAGTCGAGGCGCAGCTCGCGAAGTTCCGACCTGGAGCAGGCGTGGGGATCGCGCCACGTGCTGCGGCCGTTATTGTCCGGGCAGCGCACGCTGACACTGCCGCGCACGACCGGGTTGAGTGCATTGACCGCGCGCAGCAGGGTTGATTTTCCGGAGCCCGAGAGCCCCATGAGAACGAGAACCTCGCCCTCCTCGATTTCGAGGGAGCAGTCGGCGACGCCGAGAATCTGGCCGCATTCCTGCTGGATTTCGGCGCGGTTCCTGCCCTGATCGATCAGGGGCAAAGCGCTTTTCGCACGGTCGCCGAAGACGATGGAGACGTTGTCGAATTTTACGATCGGCTCTGCCATGGTCTTACCCTCCCTGCCGTTCGTGGCGCAGGAAGCGGTCGAGCAGGATCGCCACCAATACGATGACGATGCCGGCCTCGAAGCCCCTTGCGATGTTGACCGTGTTAAGCGCCCGCACGACCGGCACGCCGAGGCCCGGTGCGCCGACCAGCGCTGCTATCACCACCATGGAAAGCGACAGCATGATGGTCTGGGTCAGGCCCGCCATGATCTGCGGCAGGGCATAGGGCAATTCGACCTTCCACAGCAGTTGGCGCGGCGTTGCGCCGAAGGCCTGCCCGGCCTCGATCAGGGCGCGGGGAGTCGAGCGTACGCCGAGTTCGGTGAGGCGGATCGGGGCGGGGATGGCGAAGATCACCGTGGCGATGAGACCCGGCACCATGCCGAGGCCGAACAGGATCAGCGCCGGGATCAGATAGACGAAGGTCGGGATCGTCTGCATCAGATCGAGCAGGGGCCGCAGAAAAGCCGAGAAGCGCGGATTGTGTGCTGCCATGATGCCCGTGGGAATGCCGGCTGCCATGCAGACGGCAGCAGAGGCAACGACCAGGGCGAGCGTCTGGAGCATCTCTTCCCAGTAACCCTGATTGAGGATGAGCAGCAGGGCTGCCAGGGTAAAGGCGGGCAGGAACCAGCTGCGCTTGAGCCACCAGGCAAGTGCCACGGCAATCGCGACGAAAAGCAGCGGATGGGGCAGTTCGAGCAACCACAACAGGGCATCGATCCCGCCCTTCAGCTGGCGTGACAGCCAGTCGAAGAAAAATCCGCCATTGTCGATCAGCCAGTCGGTGCCGTTCTTGGCCCAGCGTCCGATCGGCAGTTTGTTATCCGTCAGCCATTCCATCCCTGAATCCTATCCATCCCTGTTTTGGCCGTTCCAGCGCTGTACCGCCTCCGCAATTCGCCGCCCGAAGATTTCTGCAGTGGCGCGATCTGCGGGATATATCATTTCAGTCTTGTCCGGCGAAGACGTGGCCATAAGCCCGAGCGCGGAGCCATCGCCATCCACCTGCCGCTCGCCGCCGGGAACTGGCCGGGGCCCGATGACCGCCTGCCCGACCCATATCATGCCATGCTGGGCAGCAAAGACGGCCATGTTCTGCAAGGTCATCAGCTTGTCGCCGGAGTAGTTCGTACCGATGGTAAAACCGGCGGCGATCTTGTCCAGCCAGCGGCGCTCCTCCCAGTAGTCGCTGCTGTCGTCCATGAAGGTTTTGAAACCTGCCGAAACACCGCCCATATAGGTCGGGCTGCCGAAGATGATGGCTTCGGCGTCGTGCATGCATTGCCAGTCTTCCGCCGAAAGTGCTGCGGTATCCATCAGAAACGGGGATACTCCCGGCGTATGGCGCATTCCCTCCGCAACGGCTTGCGCCAGGCGGAGTGTATGGCCTCTGCCGGTGCTGTAGGCGATGACGGCGGTTGCCACGACAACAAAAAAGCCCCGGAAGGGTGTTTCCGGGGCTTCTTATCTCGTTACATGCCGAGCGCGCTGTTGATGGCAGCAGCAGCATCGCCGCCATCCTTGGCGGTCACGCCATCGAGCCACGGGCCGATCACGTCGGAATGGGCTTTCAGCCAGGCCTTGGCAGCAGCTTCCGGCTCTTCACCACCATCGAGAATGGCGCCCATGATCTCGTTTTCCATTGCCAGGGTGAACGACATGTTGGTCACCAGCTTGCCGGCATTGGGGCATTCGGCGGCATAGCCCGAACGGGTGTTGGTGTAGACGGTGGCGCCGCCGAGGTTCGGGCCGAAGAAATCATCGCCGCCCTCAAGATAGGTCAGGGCGAAATTGGCATTCATCGGATGGGGTTCCCAGCCGAGGAAGACAACGGGCTCTCCGGCCTTTTCGGCGCGGGCGACCTGGGCCAGCATGCCGGCTTCAGAAGATTCCACCACCTCGAAGCCGCTGAGGTCAAAGGCGTTCTTCTCGATCATGTCGAGGATCAGGCGGTTACCGTCATTGCCGGGCTCGATGCCGTAGATCT
>JAGRLQ010000336.1 GCA_020441735.1 Nitratireductor sp. | reverse complement strand
ATGGTCAAGGAAGGCCTGATCAATCTCGACTTTGCCGATGTGCGCTCCGTGATGCGCGAAATGGGCAAGGCGATGATGGGGACGGGCGAAGCCTCCGGTGAAGGCCGGGCGCTGCAGGCGGCAGAAGCCGCCATCTCCAATCCGCTCCTTGACGAAACCTCCATGCGCGGTGCGCAGGGCCTGCTGATCTCGATCACCGGCGGCCGCGACATGACGCTGTTCGAGGTCGACGAGGCCGCGACGCGCATTCGCGAGGAAATCGATGCGGAAGCCAACATCATCGTCGGCGCCACCTTCGACGAATCGCTCGATGGTGTTTTCCGCGTGTCCGTTGTTGCCACCGGCATCGACAATTCCGCAGGTCAGGCCGTTCCCGTGCCGACTCCGATGCGTTCGCAACCGGTTTCGCGGGCTTCCATGCTTGCCACCGCGCCACAACCGGCCGATAGGGCGGCATCGACGGCAAGGGTCGAGGCGGCCCTGGAACTGCCGTCTGCCGGGCAGGTAGCAAAGCCTGCCGAAAGCATTGCCCGTGACGGTGTACGCATCGCGCCGATGAAGCCGCAGCCTGCTGCAAGCAGCAGCGATTCCGATGATGAATTCAAGCGGGCGCTGGAAGACGAACTCATGCCGGTTGCCGAGCCTTTTGTGCCACCGGCAGCCGAAACACCGGCAAACGAGGCGCTGGAAACCGGCAACATGCCGGCAGTTGAAGATTTTCCGCCGATTGCGCGCGATGCCATGGCCCGCAAGCCGGAGGAACGTCAGCCTGCTGAGCACCGCGACGGCAGTCCGTTCAGCCTGCTGCAGAAGCTGAAATCCGGGTTCGGTGCGCGGGAAGCAGCACCTGAAGCCGCTGCAGCTCCCGCACAGCCGGCCAGAAGCGAACCGGTGGTCGAGCTTTCCACCAAGTCCGAATCTGGCGTTCAGCCGGCGACCATGTCCGGTGCTCCCAGAGATGTGGATAATCCTTATGCTCCCCGCCGGGCGCAGGGTGGCGTCGATCATACTGGCCGTCAGACGCCGCCGGCAGCCCAACCTGCCGCCGCACGGCCGCTGCACGACGACGATCAGTTGGATATTCCGGCGTTTCTGCGCCGCCAAGCCAATTGATTTAAAGGGTTTTTCGGCCTGCGCCCACCTTTGGGGCGGCCGAGTACAGCCTACTGAAACTCTTCGACCCCCGTCGCTTGTGGCGGGGGTTAATCTATTTTAACCTTTTGTTGTTATTATCCTTTTTACCCTACGTAACGTCTTTTTCGTTACAATTGGTAAGAAAGCGTGATTTGGACATTTCGTCCCTGATGAGTACACAGATTGCAGCAGATTCCGGTACATGGTCCGGTCTGTAACATAATGAGCAAGCCTGTTCCATCGAGGGGAGCCAAGCAGCCTGATAGTCTGCTGGCTAAATTGGAACCGGCGAAGCAGGGATAATGGGGAACGTCGTGCTGGGATACCAGACAACACTTCGCGAAAAACTGGAATTTTCAGGTATTGGCGTTCATTCAGGTCAACCCGTGACCATGACGCTCCTTCCGGCGGAAGCCAATACCGGCATCGTGTTCAATGTAACCTGCCCGAAAAACGGCCAGAACG
>JAGRLQ010000335.1 GCA_020441735.1 Nitratireductor sp. | reverse complement strand
CAACAAGAACATCACCTCGAAGCGCTCGCTGATCTACCATTCCTGGGTAACACTGTCGGCGACCCTGCTCGGCTTCCTTATCGGCACGGCGCTCGGTATATTGCTGGCGGTCGGTATCCTGCACAACCGGGCGATGGACAAGTCCGTCATGCCCTGGGTCATCGCCTCACAGACCATTCCCATCCTCGCCATCGCGCCGATGATCATTGTCGTGCTCAACGCCGTCGGGCTATCCGGGCTGCTGCCAAAAGCGCTGATCTCGACCTATCTCTCCTTCTTCCCGGTCGTCGTCGGCATGNNGGCTGCGCTCGCCCGACAACATGCAGCTTGACCTGATGCGCACCTGGAACGCCTCGACCCCGCAGACCTTCTGGAAGCTGAGGTGGCCTTCCTCCATGCCCTACCTCTTCACCTCGCTGAAGGTGGCCGTCGCCATTTCACTGGTTGGCGCCATTGTCGGTGAACTGCCGACGGGCGCGGTGGCGGGTCTTGGCGCGCGGCTGCTCGCCGGTTCCTATTACGGCCAGACCATCCAGATCTGGTCAGCGCTGTTCATGGCGGCGATCCTGGCTGCCTGCCTGGTCGCGCTGGTCGGAGCATTGCACCGGATGACGCTTCGGCGGATGGGGGTTACCCCATGACCGGCGTGGATGTTGCGATTGTCGGTGCGGGCGCAGCGGGCCTCGGTGCGGCGAAGGTGCTCCTGGCCGCCGGCAAGAGTGTCCGGGTGCTTGAGGCGATGGATCGCATCGGCGGGCGGGCATGGACGGAGAGCGATACATTCGGCCTGCCTTTCGATCAGGGCTGTGCCTGGCTGCACGCCGCCGACCGCAATCCCTTCTTTGCGGAAGCGAAAGCCGCCGGCTGGACAATGCATCACCACGACATGGGTGTCGATCGGCTCTATTACGGGCGAACCAGGGCAACGGAGGAGCAGATCGACGAGATGGAAGCAGCGGAGGAGGCCTTCGCCGAGCTGCTGGTTACCTATTCCTCGAAAACGGACCGTGTCTCCGAACTGCTGCAATCCTCCAGGAGCCATGATGCCGCGGGAACCTTTTCCGGGCCGATGGACTTTGCCCAGGACGTCGACGAAATATCGATTGCCGATTTTTCAAAGGCTGCCGACCTCGACCCCAATTACTTCACCAGGGAAGGGTTTGGTGCTCTGGTTCATCGCTGGGGGGCCGACGTGCCGGTGGAACTGTCGACGTCGGTGCGCACGGTTCACTGGGAAGGTTCCGGCGTCCGGCTGGAAACCGATCGGGGATCGCTGGAGGCCGAGCAGGTGATTGTCACGGCTTCAACGGGTGTGTTGGCAATGGGCGGCATCAAGTTCTCGCCGGACCTGCCGGAGAACTACGATGCCGCATTTGACGGCCTCGCCATGGGTCTGCTGACCAAGATACCGCTGCTGATCGAGGGGGAACGCTTCGGGCTTTCCGCCTTCGACGACCTGCTGATCGAGCGGCGCAGCCACCATGACATCTACTTCCTCTGCTTTCCCTTCGACCTGCCGCTGATGGTCGGCTTCGTTGGCGGCGACTTTGCCTGGGAGATCGAGTGCCAGGGCGAAGACGTGGCGGTGGAATTTGCTACCGAAAGACTGGTCCGAACCTTCGGATCGAACGCCCGCAAGGCGGTGAAGAAAGGTTCGATGACGAAATGGGGTTCCGAGCGGTGGACGCATGGCGCCTATGCCGCGGCACGGCCGGGGCAGGCCCATTCACGCGATGTGCTGGCCGTGCCGGTGGCGGACCGTATCCACTTTGCCGGTGAAGCGCTTGGCGGGCCACTGATGCAGACCTGTGCCGGCGCGCGTTTGTCGGGCGAACGCGCTGCCCGTGCAATCCTGGAGGTGGCAGCATGAGCGCCTCGGGCTGGCTGATCTTCGCACTGGCGTTCTGGGTTGCCGCCTGGGCGCTGAACGAGTGGCTGGTGCGCCAGGAAGGCAGCATGTTGTTTTCGCGGCGCGGCCTTGGCGTCGTGGTGCCCTTGATCTTTGGCGCGACGCTTCTGGTGCTGTGGGAGGGGCTGACCCGCGGATTGAACGTTCCCACCGTACTGCTGCCGCCGCCCTCCATGATCTGGGAGCGGATCGTCAATTCCGTGCCACTGCTGTGGGCCGATTTCCGGCAGACCTTCCTCAAGGCGGTGCTGGCAGGCTATGCGCTGGGCTGCGGGCTCGGCTTCCTGACGGCGCTGGCGATCGACCGTTCGCCATTCCTGAAGCGCGGCCTGCTGCCGCTCGGCAATTTCGTTTCCGCCCTGCCGATCATCGGCATCGCGCCGATCATGGTGATGTGGTTCGGCTT
>JAGRLQ010000334.1 GCA_020441735.1 Nitratireductor sp. | reverse complement strand
AATCCGGGCGGCGGCTGGGATTTCACCTGCCGGCAGGTCGGCAAGACCCTGCAGGATCTCAGCCTCATTCCCGGCACCATGCAAGTGACGAACCTTGCCGGTGGCGGGGGCGGTGTTGCCTTTGCTGAGGTGGTCAACAAGCGCAATGAGGACAACAACCTGATCGTGGCAGCTTCATCAGCCACAGCGACCCGGCTCGCCCAGGGCGCCTATCCCGGCAACACCCGGGAGCAGGTGCGCTGGCTCGGTGCGGTTGGCGCCGATTACGGCGTTATTGCGGTTTCCAAGGATTCTGCCATCAACACGCTTCCCGAGCTGATGGATCAGATCAAGTCCGACCCCTCCTCGATATCGGTTGCCGGCGGCTCGGCAGTCGGCGGCTGGGACCATCTGAAGGTTCTGATTGCCGCCAAGAAAGCCGGCATCGATGATGTCCGCACGATCAAGTATGTGGCCTTTGACGGTGGCGGCGAGGCGGTGACCCAGTTGCTGGCGGGATCGGTTCAGGCCTTTACGGGCGATGCCTCCGAAGCCAAGGGCTTCGTCGATTCAGGCGACATCAAGGTGATTGCCGTGCTGGCGCCGGACCGCCTGCCGGGTGATTTCGGCTCCTTCCCGACCGCCAAGGAACAGGGTATCGATGCCATCGGCGCCAATTGGCGCGGCTTCTATGCTCCCGGCGGCATGTCGGACGATGCCTACAATTACTGGACGGAGCAGATTGCCAAGGTCTACGCGTCGGATGAATGGAAAGCCGTCATGGCCCAGAATGGCCTGGCGCCGCTCGACATGACCGGCGAAGCCTTCCAGTCCTTCGTTTCGGAGTCGATCGAAAGCATCCAGTCGATTTCGAGGGAAATCGGCCTGATCCAGTAAGGCTTGCGCCTTTCTTGCGGCTCGCGGGAGGATTTGCGGGCCGCATGTCAGCCGGGAGCAACCCTGCCGGCTTCAATACGGGGAGGATCATCATGACGGGCAGGAGCGACCGCGCGCTTGGCATTGCCGGCCTGCTGTTTGCGGCACTCATCGTGTGGCGCACCACCTACATCCAGGAGAGCTTCATTCAGGACCCGCTGGGGCCGAAGGCGTTTCCGATTGGCGTTGCCGCCGTGGTGGCGCTTGCCTCGCTCTACATCACCTTGCGGCCCGACGAGGAACCGGTGTGGCCGCCGCTCGGCCGGCTGATCGAGATCGCCGCCGCAATCGCCGTCATGGTCGTCTATGCGCAGATGCTGCCGGTTGCCGGCTTTGTGCTGGCGACTGCGGTTGCCGCTGCCTACCTGACCTGGCGCCTCGGCACACCGATCCTCAATTCCGTCATCGCCGGTTTGGTGACCTCAGCTTCAATCTACACGGTCTTTCACCTCGTGCTCGGCCTTTCGCTGGCGCGCGGACCCTGGGGCTTTTAGGGGGCACGCCATGGACGCACTTTCCCATCTTGCCGACGGTTTCGCCATCGCGCTGACCTGGCAGAATCTCGGCCTTGCCCTGCTTGGCTGCTTTCTCGGCACCATCATGGGCGCCCTGCCCGGCCTCGGCCCCTCGAACGGGGTGGCGATCCTCATTCCACTGGTCTTTACCCTCGGCCTGCCTGCAACGCCGTCGCTGATCCTGCTGACCAGCGTCTATTACGGCGCCATGTATGGCGGGCGTATTTCTTCCATCCTGCTCAATATTCCAGGCGACGAGCCGGCGCTGATGACCACGCTTGACGGCTACCCCATGGCGCGCAAGGGACAGGCCGGTGAAGCGCTGGCGCTTTCGGGCATCGCCTCCTTCTTCGGTGCCTTCTTCGCCACCTGGGGGCTGGTGTTTCTGGCGCCGCAACTCGTCAAGGTGGCGCTGCTGTTCGGCACGGCTGAATATTTTGCCCTGTTCGTGCTGGCCTTTGCGACGCTTGGCGGGCTTTCAAGCCGCAACCAGGCCAAGGCAGCGCTTGCCGCCGGGATCGGACTTGCGATCTCGATGGTCGGCGTTGACGGGCAAACCGGCGTGCCGCGCTTCACTTTCGGTGAGGTGCATTTCTATGACGGCATCGACTTCCTCGT
>JAGRLQ010000333.1 GCA_020441735.1 Nitratireductor sp. | reverse complement strand
TTTGCCGATGAGTTCTCCGCCATACTTTCGCGGCAGATTGATGAGAGAAACGCAAGGCAGGGCTGAGCCCTCCCGCTGCCGACGTGAAAAGCTGATGTGAAGATTGCGCGATGCGGAATTCAAGACGCCATAGACGCCAGAACCGGCACAAGCCGATCAACGAGATCAACGTCACGCCGTTTGTCGACGTGATGCTGGTGCTGCTGATCATCTTCATGGTGGCAGCCCCGCTGCTGACCGTTGGCGTGCCGATCGACCTGCCGGAAACGCGCGCTAATGCGCTCAATTCGGAAACCCAGCCGATTACCATTTCCGTCAACGAAGCGGGACAGGTCTATCTGCAGGAAACCGAGATTCCCATGGACGAACTGGTCGCCAAGCTCGGTGCAATCGCCCGCAATGGCTATGAGGAGCGCATCTATGTGCGCGGTGACAGGGCAGCGGCCTATGGCAATGTGATGCGGGTCATGGGGCTGATTTCGCAGGCCGGTTACAAGCGGCTCGCCATGGTGACGCTGCAGGAACAGACGGAACAATAGGACGCCTCAGGTGAGACTCGGGGTAGCGCTTTCCAGTACGGCTCATGCGGCAGTCCTCGCCTGGGGACTGTTGAGCTTTTCTGCGCCTGCGCCGCTGGAAGTTGCCGACGTTGAAGCCCTGCCCATCGACATCGTACCCATCGAGGAACTGACCCAGTCCGTTCAGGGTGACAAGAAGGCCGATCTGAGCGAAACGCCCGCACCCAAACCAACCCAGCGGCCCGATGTCGTGGAAAATGCCGAGAACATCGGCGAAAGCCAGAACGATCTGAAATCGCAGCCGGAGGCAAAACCGGCCGAGCAGCCGGTGGAAGTCGCCAAGGCGGAAACGCCGCCGCCATCGCCAACGCCAACGCCTGCACCCAAGCTGGAAACAGAAGTGCCGCCGGCGCCGGAAGACACGCCCGCGCCGACCACGGAACTGGCCGCGCTCAACGAACCTGCGGTGCCGGTGACCGAGGAAGCGCCGTCCGAAGAAACCACCCCGGCAGAATCCAGTGAGCAGTTCGCCTCGTTGCAGGATGTGAGTGTTGTGCCGACGCGCCGGCCGGAGCCGCCGAAGCCGAAAACGGCTGAGACGACGAAGCGCAAACAGGAAGAAAAGCCCGCGAGCACAAAAAGTGCCTCCTCCGACGAGAAGAAAGACGCGGTGTCCGACGAAATCGCCTCGCTGCTCAACAAGCAGGAGCCGGCATCTTCCGGTGCCAAGAAATCCGAAAAGCAGGCCTCGCTCGGAACCAGCAAGCCATCAAAAAGCGGCAAGCTTTCGACAAGCGAGATGGATGCGCTGAGGGCTGCCATCGAGCAGTGCTGGTCTGTGCCGGCCGGTCTTGCCGATGCCGAAGACATGCGGGTCACGGTGACCATCCGCCTGTTGCCGGATGGCAGTATTGAGGGCCGTCCGGATGTTCAGGCAACCGGTGGGGAAAGTGGTGCGCGGCGGGCCTTTGCCGGCAGTGCGAGACGCGCCGTTCAAAAATGTGCGCCATATTCGCTGCCCAAAGAGAAGTATGATACCTGGGCCGAGGTGGTGGTGAATTTCAGCGCGGCTGAGATGTTTTAGGCCCGGTCGGGTCAAAAAGGGAAAAAGGAAACCGAAGTATGCGTTTTTTTAGCCAAATCAGCGAAGCCGAACTGCAGACGGTCACGTCTGCTGGCGAATGCGGACCGGCGAGGGGGCTTTCGGTTCTTTTGCGTGCTGCCATTGCCTTTCTGATGGCGCTTTCGGTGCTTCTGGCGGCAACGCTTCCCGGTCAGGCGCGGGTTGTCATCGACATCAACAAAGGGACGATCGAACCGCTGCCGATCGCGATTACCGACTTCGGTGGCGCGCTTGGACCTGAAATCGCTTCCATCGTCGAAGCCGATCTGCGCAACTCCGGCCTGTTCAAGCCGATCGAGAAGGCTGCCTTCATCCAGCAATTGGCCGATCACAACCAGATTCCGAAATTCGAGGATTGGCGGGTGATCAATGCCCAGGCGCTGGTAACCGGCGCAGTTTCCGCCGAGGCGGATGGCCGGCTGAAGGCGGAGTTCCGGTTGTGGGATGTCTTCGGTGCCGAGCAGATGATCGGCCAGCAGTACTTCACCGGAGCCAACAACAAACGGCGGCTTGCCCATATCATTGCCGATGCGATCTACAAGGAACTGACGGGCGAGGATGGCTATTTCGATACCCGGATCGTCTTCGTCGATGAGTCGGGCCCGAAGCAGAAGCGTATCAAGCGGCTTGCCATCATGGATCAGGACGGCGCCAATCTGCGCTATCTTTCCAAGGGCGGTGATCTGGTGCTGACGCCGCGCTTTTCGCCGACGCGGCAGGAAATCACCTACATGTCGTTTGCCGGCGGTGATCCGAAAGTTTATTTGCGGCAGATCGAAACCGGCCAGTATGAAGTGGTTGGCAACTTTCCCGGTATGACCTTTTCGCCGCGTTTCTCACCGGACGGGCAGAAGGTGATCATGAGCCTCAACAATGACGGCATTTCCAACATTTACGCGATGGATCTGCGCTCACGCTCCACGACTCGCCTGACCAGTTCCAACGCCATCGATACCAGCCCGTCCTATTCTCCGGATGGCTCACGGGTTGTCTTTGAATCCGACCGCGGCGGGCGCCAGCAGCTATATGTCATGGGGGCCGGCGGCGGCGATGCACAGCGCATTTCCTTTGGCACCGGCAGCTATTCGACGCCGGCGTGGTCGCCGCGCGTCGACCTGATCGCTTTCACCAAGCAGCAGGGCGGCAAGAGTCTCTTGGTCGCGGTGAAACCGGACGGT
>JAGRLQ010000332.1 GCA_020441735.1 Nitratireductor sp. | reverse complement strand
TCGAAGTCAAGCGCAGAAAACCGGCAGCAGATAATTTTCCTGCGCCACGCAAAATGCCCGGCAAAAGCCGGGCAAAATCGTTCGAATAAGGCTGTCAAAACAGACCAAAAAGACAGGCCTCAAGCCGCCTTTACGGCGCCTCTGGTGCTACTCGGCGGGAACCGGAGAAGGCTTCGCGGATGTTCGATCTGCCAACCTTCTTAACACCAGATCCGTGGCGGCGCAGAATGTCATCATGGACGCCAGGCCCAGCACGGAACTGACCGCCAGAACGGAGCCACCGGTAAAGCCTGCACCAACCGTGCAGCCGACCGCAAGAATGCCGCCAAAGCCCATCAGCGCGCCGCCAGCGATATAGCGTGAGAAATGCGGTGCACCCGCCTCGCCGAAACCGCGCACTGCAAAGCTGCGGAACAGAAGCGCAGCGGCAAAGGCACCGAGAAACAGACCGGCAATCATGCCCGTGTCGAGCGACAGGTATTCCTCCGCGCCGCCGCTTGCCACGTAGTTGATTGCATTGGCAGATGGCCGTGAAAAGGAAAGGCTCTCAATTTCGATCGGGTCAAAAACCTGTTCCGAAAGCTGATGGGTGACATACCAGGCCGCTGTAATCAGCGTGCCAATCAAGACACCGCCAACAGACTTCCACGCCGAAAGCCGGCTGCGCAGCGCGGTAAAGGCCGCGGCAAACAGGACAACACCGCCGATGAAAAGACCAGCATAACTATTTGACAGCAGTTGTCCGATCTCGTTACCGCCGAGCGCCGAGGTGTTGACGATCCCGCCGGCGGCATCCCTGAACGGCACCAGGAACCCCTGATAGGTCGCAAGGGCTGCAAGGGCGATGGCAGCAACAGCAGCAAGCGCCCGCAGATTGCCGCCAGCACCCAGAACCATCAGCCGGCTGGTGCAGCCACGTGCGAGCGCCATGCCGATGCCGAACAGCGCGCCGCCGATGAGGGCGCCCGAAAGACTCTGCGGCGTGCGGAAGAACCGGCTTTCACCCACATCGATCCAGCCATTGAAGATGGCCAGTTGGGTCGACAGGATCGCGACGCCGAGTGCCAGCAGCCAGACCGGCAGAGCGGTGGCAACTTTCCGGTCCATGATTTCGAGGATCGCCGAACGGGTGCAGAACCCGCTGCGCTCGGCTGCAAATCCGAACACGAATGCGAGAACAAAGCCGGCAAGCGCCAGCGTCGCCGGTTCGCCGATGGAATCAATCAAGGGAACGAAATCCATAATGATCACCTTTGAAGGAGTGCGCCTGCCATATTTGCGCCTGTTGAATTGGATCAGTCGGCATGACAGGCAAATTTCATCAGCGATAAAATAGCGATCCGGCAAGCTGGTGCCGAATACGGTCATTTCCTGCAGAAGCATGCCGGGAGAAAAGTTTTCCGCGCACGTCGCCGCCAGCGCAAACAGGTTTCAGAAACCGGTAAATCTGGTTCGAATGCTCCATTCGCGCCACGCCGTGACCGCACAGAAATATTGAACTTGGCGCGGCTATGCTTATATTGGAGCCGCCGGAAGCGACCCTTCCGGAAGTCTGGTCACCGTGCCGGAAGCAGATTGTTCCTCGTGGACATCTGTGGAAAGCCCCGGAACCCGGCCAAAGCCGAAAATGGCCCTCTGTATTGGCATCGCCGATGCCTTCAAGGAGGGAACAGTCCATAGCTCCCGGCTGCGTCTGGTCCGATACCGGTCAATGTAGCTAATGAGGATCGATCCTTTGCGGGAGACAAGCATGGACGCCATCATCAAGGATTTGAAGTCGCGCGGCGGCCGCAAGGTGCTGCCGAAAAACGAACGCCCTTCTCAGGCCGAAGCCGAGGAAGCAGTGCGCACCCTGCTGAAATGGATGGGAGAAGACGTGACCCGTGAGGGCCTCGTCGATACCCCAAGCCGGGTCGCCAAGGCCTATGGCGAGCTATTTTCGGGCTATGACCAGAAACCGGCCGAAGTGCTGGGCCGCACCTTTGAGGAAGTCGGCGGTTACGACGACATGGTTCTGGTCAAGGACATCGACTTCCACTCCCATTGCGAACATCACATGGTACCGATCATCGGCAAGGCTCACGTCGCCTATCTGCCGGACGGCAAGGTACTCGGCCTGTCAAAGATCGCCCGCACGGTCGATATCTTCGCCCGCCGCCTGCAGACC
>JAGRLQ010000331.1 GCA_020441735.1 Nitratireductor sp. | reverse complement strand
GGGCAAGATCGTCGACTGGCTGTCCGAGCGGGCCGACGTGGTGGTGCGCTTTCAGGGCGGACACAACGCCGGGCACACGCTGGTCATCGACGGGACGAGCTACAAGCTGAGCCTGCTTCCCTCCGGTGTCGTACGGCCCGGCAAGCTGGCTGTCATCGGCAATGGCGTGGTGATCGACCCCCATGCGCTGGTGGCCGAGATCGGGCGGCTTGGCGAACAGGGCGTTGCCGTCAGTCCGAAAAACCTGCGTATTGCCGAAAACGCAACCCTGATCCTTTCCCTGCACCGCGAACTGGACGCACTACGCGAGGATGCAGCCTCGAACTCCGGCACCAAGATCGGTACGACCAGGCGCGGCATTGGCCCGGCCTATGAAGACAAGGTGGGGCGGCGAACCATTCGCATGCTCGACCTTGCCAACAAGGAAACGCTGCCTGCCAAGATCGACCGCCTGCTGACCCATCACAATGCGCTGCGCCGCGGTCTGGACCAGCCCGAGGTTTCCTACGAGGCGATTTACGAAGAGCTCACCGCGGTTGCCGACACGCTGGTACCGTTCATCGAGCCGGTTTGGCGGCTGCTCGACCAGATGAAACGGGAAGGAAAGCGCATTCTGTTCGAAGGCGCCCAGGGAACGCTGCTTGATATCGATCACGGCACCTATCCGTTTGTCACCTCCTCCAACACGGTTGCAGGTCAGGCAGCGGCGGGCTCCGGCATGGGGCCGGCCGCGGTTGGCTACGTGCTGGGGATTACAAAAGCCTATACGACGCGGGTCGGCGAAGGACCGTTCCCCACCGAGCAGGATAACGAGGTTGGCCAGTTTCTCGGCGAGAAGGGCCATGAGTTTGGCACGGTGACGGGCCGCAAGCGGCGCTGTGGCTGGTTTGATGCCGTGCTGGTGCGTCAGGCGGTGGCGGTCAACGGCATTGCCGGCATCGCGCTGACCAAGCTGGACGTGCTGGACGGGCTTGACGAGATCAAGGTGTGTGTCGGTTATGAGCTTGATGGCAAGCGGATCGACTATCTGCCGGCTTCGCAAGGGGCGCAGGCCCGCGTCGTGCCGGTTTACGAGACGCTGGAAGGCTGGAAAGACACGACGGTGGGTGCGCGCCAGTGGGGCGATCTCCCTGCGCAAGCGGTCAAATATGTGCGCCAGATCGAGGAATTGATCGGGGCGCCGGTGGCGTTGCTTTCCACAAGCCCCGAGCGCGAGGACACCATACTTGTTCAAGACCCTTTTCGCGACTAAAAGAGGTGGCGGTGTGCGGTGCATCCTGAACGGGAGGGCCGGGCAAAAGACCGGAGGAGTTGCGGAAAAGGTTCATGGCTGACTATGTTTCGATTATCGCCAAGGCGGTCTCGGCGCTGGCTGAGAACACCGCCGCGAACCGGCAGGTGATCTACCAGAAGGCGCGCGATACGATTGACCGCAAGCTCAGGGCCATGGACCCGTTGCCTGCGGAGGCCGCCATCGCTGCGCAAATGCAGCAACTTGAAACCGCAATCGGGCAGGTGGAGGCCAGCGAACAGGCCGAGGCTGCCGCGCAGGCTATTGATGAAATCCCGGCAACTCCGCCACCGGTGGAAACAGCGCCTGCCGCCCCAACGGCGCCGCAGGCCGGACTGGCATCGGTTCTGCCCGAGGCCGCCGACACGCCAATTCTGATCGACGGGATCGGTGACAAGACGCTGCTGCATCTTGCAGATGAGGGCGTCACCACGATCAGCCAGATTGCCGCCATGTCCGATGGCGAGCTTGCCTTGCTGACCGAGAAGATCGGCATTCCGGGGTTTGAAAAAACCCAGGAATGGAAAGAACAGGCCAATGCGCTGCTGGCCGGTGATCTGCCACGGTCCAAGACCGATCAGGAACGGCTGCGCAAAATGCTCGAGGAAGCGGATAATGTACCCGCAACCCCGGTGCCGGAGGAGCCCGTTGCCAGCGAGCCGGAACCGGCTGCGCCAATGCCGGCGCCGGCCGAGCCGATGCCGGCACCTGCCGTATCTGCGGCGCCCCCCCCGGCTGAACCGGAAATTTCGACGGCGGATGAGATGGCACCGCCACTTCCGGCGCAATCTGCACCACCGCCCGGTGTTTCGGCTGAGCCTGAACTGCCGACAGTGCCTCTGTCTTCTGCATCCAGGCCGGTCGACCCGGTTCCGGAGCCTGTCAGCATTGAATCTGTGCCGGAAATTCCAGCAGCGGAACTGCCTGCTGCGCAACCACCTGTTGCCGCAAGGATGGAACAGCCGGCACCTGATCGTAGTCCCGCGACACCAGCCGGGCAGCCGGACTATGTCTCTGAACTCGACGGCGATCCGGCATTTAAAACTGAACCCATGGCTTCGCGCCCTTTGCCGCCGCCACGGCGCAAGGGTGGTGCCGGGAAGGTAATCGGATGGCTTTCTGCCATCCTGCTGGTGGGAGCTGCCGGTGCCGGGGCCTACTACTATCAGGATGAGGTAAAGCAAGCCGGAGCCCAGGCGGTCAGCGCGGTATCAGGCATGATCGAGGATTTCATCGGTGGCGATTCCGGCGGCACGGCAACGGCGCCTGAGGAAGAACCGCAGGAGGAAGCTCAGGCAGGAGAGGGCGAACCGGAAAAGGACACATCCAGGCTTGGTAATGGTGGCTCCACGTCAGCGGCTGAAAGTACGCAGCCTGTACAGGAAACGCCGGCCGAGCCGACCGAACAGACAGCTGTCCGCGACGTGACGCCGCCTGAAACGGAGCAAACGCCAGTCGTGGAAAGCGATGAGCCGGTGCAGCTTGTCGAACCCGCCGATGGTGGCAACGCGACGGTTTCGGAAGAAAATACCGCTGAACCTGCCGCCGAAAACGGGGGCGAATCGGTACTGGCTGAAGCGAAGCCGGGCGCCGCCGGCAACGAAGACCAGCCCGCCATACTTGCCGGGGAAAAGGCGTTCTTGTACGAGGAAGGCTTCGGCACCAATGGTGCGAGCCGCGATGACGGCGCGGTATCCTGGACCCTGGCGAACGAACCGCCGGAGGATGGTGCGCAGCCGGAAGCGGTGATCAAGGGCACCATGGAGGTTCCGGCCCGAGGACTTCAACTCAACCTGACCATCAAGCGCAACGTGGATGCCGCCCTTCCGGCAAGCCACATCATTGAACTGTTCTTTACGGTCCCCCCCGGATTCTCCGGCGGCAATATTGACCAGATTTCCCGCTTCGTCATGAAATCGACCGAGCAGGCACGGGGCGAGAGCCTCGTCGGTGTGCCGGCGCGCATCGATGCCGGTTATTTCCTGATTGCGCTCAACAATCTGGAACAGGCCCAGCAGACCAATCTCGGGCTGCTGGAGACGGCGAACTGGATCGATGTGCCGATCACCTATCTTACCGGACGGCGCGGTCTGGTAACGCTCGAAAAGGGACCTGTCGGCAAGAAGGTCTTTTCCGACGCGCTCGCGGACTGGCGAAACCGCTGATCCCATTGGCAGACGGTTTCCGGCGTTACTAACCTGCTTGCGTGTCCATATGCCTTGCTGTATCCAGATGGCAACTCCAAGGGGTGCTCTTACGGGCTGAGACAGTTGACGCTGAACCCTTGATCCCTGGCCATGGCGGCGTTTGCTGCGGGTCAGTAACGGGATCGGAAACCTGATCCGGGTAATGCCGGCGAAGGGATGGAGAAGCAGGACCGTCCGGCCTTCCTGTCCAATCTCCCAGCGTCACCTGCGTTTTTATCCGAAACGGCATCTGCCGGACCTGTGAGGGCATGGTGCTTTCGTGCGGTGCGGCCTGACCAAGGCAAACGGATGGGAAGACAGCGTTCCGGCCTGAGCAACCTGCTGCACGCGGCAAGCGTGCTGGCGGTGCTGCTTGCCGTCTGGCAGGCGGCAAAGTGGTTTTTTGCACTGCCCAACTTTCTGCTGCCCGGTCCTGCGGATGTGGCAGGCGTCATCTACCACCAGTTTCCCCATATCGCCTTCAACGCGCTGATCACCATTCAGGAAATGCTGCTGGGGCTTCTTGCCGGCGGCCTGCTCGGCATTTGTGTGGCGGTCGTGCTGGCGAGCTTTCCGGTTCTCGACCGCTATCTCATGCCGGTGGTGGTCACCACCCAGACACTGCCGGTTTTTGCCATCGCACCCATTCTGGTGATCTGGTTCGGGCTTGGTCTGGGCTCGAAGATTGTCATGGCGGCGCTGATCATCTTCTTTCCCGTGGCTTCCAGCCTGTATGACGGGCTTAAGCAGACGCCTTTGGCCTGGCTCGACCTCGGTCACAGCTGGGGCGCCAGCCGGACGCAGCTCTTCCGGCACATGCGGCTGCCCGCCGCTTTGCCGGCGCTGATGAGCGGGCTGAAGGTTGCCGCGACCCTTGCGCCGATTGGCGCGGTTGTCGGCGAGTGGGCGGGCGCTGCCGGCGGACTTGGCTTCGTCATGCTGCAGGCCAATGCCCGCACGCAGATGGATGTCGTCTTCGCCGCACTGATCGTTCTGGCCTTCTGTGCCTGGCTGCTGCGGTTCGCGGTGGTGAAGCTTTCCGATCGCCTTACCGGATGGGCGCATCACACCCATGGCTGATTTTTCTCTCTCAAACGGAGTATGTTGAATGTTGAGAATGCTCGTCTTTTCGCTGGCCCTGCTGGTCACGTCCCTGCCGGCGAATGCTGCCGACAAGCTGACCGTCCTGCTCGACTGGTTCGTCAACCCCGATCATGCGGCGCTGATCGTGGCGCAGGAAAAGGGCATGTACGCCGATGCCGGTCTTGACGTCGAACTCATACCGCCTGCCGACCCGAGCGCGCCTCCCCGCCTGGTGGCAGCCGGTCAGGCGGATCTGGCGATTTCCTATCAGCCGCAACTGCATGTGCAGATCGATGAGGGCCTGCCGCTGATGCGAGTCGGCACGCTGGCCGAAACGCCGCTCAACTCACTGGTTGTGCTGCAATCGGGCGGTATTGACGAGATCGCCGATCTGAAAGGCAAGACGGTGGGCTTTTCTGTCGGCGGGTTCGAGGATGCGGTGCTCGGCGCGATGCTGAAGACGGCCGGGCTAACCCTTGATGACGTCAAGCTCGTCAACATCAACTTCGCCCTGTCGCCTTCGCTGATTACCGGCAATGTCGATGCCGTCATCGGCGCGTTCCGCAATTTCGAGCTCAACCAGCTCGATATCGAAGGTCTTCCGGGCAAGGCCTTCTATCCGGAGGAAAACGGTGTGCCGGTCTATGACGAGCTGATCCTGGTCGCGCACAAGGACCGGGTATCGGATATGCGCCTGCGCCGTTTTCTCGATGTTACCGAGGAAGCAACACTGTGGCTGACCAACCATCCAGATGCTGCCTGGGCGCTGTTCATCAAGGCCCATCCTGATCTCGACAACGAGCTCAACCGCCGCGCCTGGCGGGACACGCTGCCTCGGCTGGCCAAACGGCCTGCGGCGCTTGATACCGGACGCTATGACCGCTTCGGCCATTTCATGAAGGCTTCCGGCCTGATCAAGGAAGTGGCACCCGTGGCGCAACTCGCCGTGGAGCTTGCGCCGGCACAATAAGCTGCCCTGCTTTTGCGCCTTTGCCTGGAGCAAACAAAAAGCCCGGCTCAAGAGCCGGGCTTTTCTTTGTCTGTTTGTGCAGTTGGCTGGGATCAGCCGGTATGGCTTTCGAGTGCCTTGCGGCTTTCGTCGGCCATGTCGCGGGCGGCTTGTTTCATCGCCTTCTGCACCTTTTCGAAGGCACGTACCTCGATCTGGCGTACGCGCTCGCGCGAGATGTCGAACTCGCCGGAGAGTTCTTCCAGCGTGATCGGGCTTTCCTCAAGCCTGCGGGCCAGGAAGATTCGTTTCTCGCGATCGGTCAGCACGTCGAGGGCATCGGCAAGCATGTCGCGCCGGGCCTCGAGTTCGTCCTGCTTGACCAGAATCTGCTCGGCATTCTCGTGGTCGTCGACAAGCCAGTCCTGCCAT